>JADFNG010000005.1 GCA_022563505.1 Pseudomonadota bacterium
TTTTCGTACCGTGCTGCCGAGGCTAACGTTGGCAAGAAGAATTCCACCTCGATTCGCCCGCACCCAGGTAGACCGGTAATAGATCGGTTCGGGATCGCCCCAAAAACGTACTTTCCTGATCATGCCGAGTGAATGCAACAAGGTCTCTATGCCCTTGACGACGTGTTTTACCTCGGCAAGTTCCAGTATCGACGGGCCACCTGCCTCTATCGTGACCGTGGGTATTCCTGCAGCCGTGGCTGCATGGCGTAACGTTCCGGATGACGGATCGCTGTGCAACACCACCATTGACCCGAAACCCTGCGTCAGTGTCACGACGTCGCGATTGCGCAAATCTGCCCGCAGCTGGGGAAGATTGGCTCGCTCGAAGGAGCCGGTATGCAAATCAACCAGCGCATCGCAGTGGCGCACTATCTCGTTGAAAAAGGAAAATGCAATGCGGGACGCGGCGCTGCCGGTCCGATTGCCCGGAAAATACCGGTTCAGGTCGCGCCGATCCGGCAAGTACCTCGAAGCACGCCTGAATCCCTGCAGATTGACGATTGGCACACCGATAACGGCTCCGGATAACTTGCGCGGATTGATGCCATGCAATACGCGCCGCACAATCTCGATACCGTTGATTTCATCACCGTGAATCGCAGCAGTGAGGCAAAGCGTTGGTCCGGGCAGTCGACCGTTAACCACCAGCACGGGCGCCGCAACGGGCACCCCTTCAAAAAGCTCCGTCGCGGTCCACGATAATCGCTGAAAGTTGCCGGGTGGCACCGTTGCGTTAAGAAGGCTCAGCGGTTTTGCTTCACCCTCCGCAACAGTTACCGCGCTCGCGAGCGCTACCATAGCCTTGGCATTCCCGGTAACATCCGCCGCCACCGAATCAGTCGCTGGTATTTCGTCGGCTGCGGCAAGGCCTGCGTCTGACTCGGCCAGTGCAGGTACTTCGGAACGTAATTCCACGCCTGCGGTCTGATCCTCAGCGGGCGATTGCGTCGTTGCAATCTCCGCCTCGCTCGCGGCGAACTCGCCGGACAGTAACAATGACGCCAGCGTCACGAAAACAATGAGAGGCAGGGAATTTGAACGAAATAGTGTCATGGCAATGTGTTTTGAGTGGCTACGCCTTCCAGCGAACCCTAAAATACCTTATAAAAGGGTGCTCATCTGTGAACCATTACAGGTATTTACAGCAATTTCCTCGAATGAAACCATAATCTGTGAAAATGACCAGTCCGATTCGATATCTGTGCATTATCTTCACTGTCCTGTTGGCGACGACTGCGATTGCCGCGAACAGCCTTTTTCCGCAACCCGCCGAACTTGATCGTGATGTCGACTTCTGGAAAGCGATCTTCTCGGAGTACAGTACCGACGAAGGAGCTTTGCACGATAATCGAAATCTGTCCGTCGTCTATGAACGCATGGACATGCCCTCGACCGTCAGTCGACGTGAACGTAATCGTCGAGTTGGGATAAGACGCAAGCATTACCAGAAAGTTCTGCGGACGCTTGCGGACGGCAGGCGAGATAATCTTGATGCTGAAGAACAGCGCATCCTCGACCTGTGGCCCGGCAATGTCAGCGATGCGACATTGCGAGCCGCTGCCGGCCAAATTCGTTTTCAGCACGGCCTGTCCGATCGATTTGAGAAGAGCCTGCAGCGCGCCGGCCGCTGGCGGGCACACGTGAATACCACTTTTTCCCGATTGAACGTGCCCATCGAGCTTGCGGCATTGCCACACGTCGAGTCATCTTATAATCCCGCAGCGCGGTCACATGTCGGTGCATCCGGCATCTGGCAATTCACGCGCAGCACGGGTCGGCGCTTCTTGCAGGTCGATCATGTGCTCGACGAACGCAATGATCCATTCAGAGCAACAGAAGCTGCCGGCAAATTGCTGGCCTACAATTATTCCATTGTGGGCAACTGGCCGATGGCAATCACCGCATACAATCACGGGCTTGCCGGGGTACGCCGGGCGATGCGGCAGTATGGGGATACGGCCTATACGGACATCCTCCGCAATTACAAAGGCCGGACTTTCGGTTTCGCCTCGCGAAATTTCTACGTAGCGTTCCTGGCGGCGATGCAGATCGATCAGCATCCGGAGCGGTATTTTCCCGGTGTCACACCAGATCTTGCGGTGAATTACGATACGTTCATGTTTGACGATTACGTGCCTGCCGATGCGATTGCAACGGCGCTCGGCATCAGTGAGCGAGATCTCGCGAAATACAACCCGGCTATGCAGGCGACAATTTGGGAGGGCAGCAAGTATGTGCCACGCGACTTTGAAGCCCGCGTGCCACGGGATCGGATCTCGGCTCCTGCGCAGCAATTGCTGGCAAGCATTGCACCCGACCAACATTTCGCGAAGCAGCTTCCGGATTTGTATCATATGATCGCACGGGGGGATACGTTATCCGCGATTGCCGCTGAGTACGGAACACGCGTTTCGACGCTGGCAGCATTGAACAATCTTGGCAGCCGCCACCGCATTCGTGCAGGACAGCGATTACGTTTACCGGCAGCAGGGCCGGTTGCCGAGATCGTGGCAGCGAAAGAGAAAGCAGCGGCCGCCACGCCGCCTGTCGCCATTATTGCCAATGTGCCGACAACTGCAGCAGGCCCGGAGTTACCCGGAAGCGACGAGGAAACTGTGGGGTTTCTGGGTGAACGCATCGCGGATACCCTGATGGGGGCTCTGCAATCCGCATTGCTGTCGGATCCCAGCGATTACGATGTCGCTGCCGACAAGACGATTGAGGTGCATCCCATGGAGACGCTTGGCCACTACGCCGACTGGCTGGGTATCAAAACCCAGCGATTACGCGATATCAATGGTCTGGCGTTCCGCACTCCGGTTGTCGTCGGACAACGTATCAAACTGGATCTGAGCCAGGTGAATCCGGCAGATTTTGAGGCGCTGCGCAGCACCTATCATCGCGAGTTGCAGGATGCGTTTTTCCGCAACAACACAATTACCGGAATCCAGGAGCACACGGTGGCGAGTGGTGAGTCTGTCTGGATTCTTTCATTGCGTCAGTACAGCGTTCCAATTTGGTTGTTCCGGCAATACAACCCGACACTGGATATGTCCAGGGTGGCTGCAGGCACGCGCATTCGATTTCCCATCCTGGTCAGCAACCACGGCTAGCCGGTTTCGCCATGGTGAGAATCACAACTCTGCACTTTGTCCGGCTACTGCCCGTGCTGCTGCTGGCCATGGCCGCCGCGGCCTACGTCTTCTACATCGAAGGTGAACACGCATACGCACATCGAAATGTTGCGCCAATGCTGGTTGTGGTTTTGCTGGCAATCATTTCACTGCTTCGAGGTTCCGGTCACTGGGCAGGAAGTGGCTGGAGTTGGCCGTTGGCAACGTTCGGTTTCGCCATACCGGCGATCGGCTTATCCATTTACCTGCATTATGGTTATGCGACTGATTTGCACGGCATGTACAGCAATGCGGTCTATCCAAAAGAACTGTTCCGCTATCTGCCGATGTACACATTGTTTGCCGGTGGCATCGGTTTCGCCATTGGCTGGATCGTGGGGAGAGAAATTTGAGCCAATTTTGTGAGCCGTCAGATTTGCAGGCCGTGTCGGGTCTGCTAGTCTTTCCTCGATTAAACTTCAGCGGCTAAGCGGTGATGCACGGGAAAAAGCGCGGAATATGGGCTGGCATTCTGCTGTTATCAGTGGTGATGGCAATAGCGTCTTTCGCCCCATCGACCGCAATTGCCGGTGATTTCCCGGTGGCCGACAAAGTGCTGATTGAAAAAGAGAAACGTAAATTGCATCTGATGAGGGATGGCAAGCCGTTTCGCACTTTCGATATTGCGCTGGGCATGGCACCGATTGGTGACAAGAACGAGGAAGGCGATTTCAAGACGCCGGAAGGTTCTTATTTGCTGGATGCGCGAAACCCGAACAGTGACTATTTCCTGTCCATACACATTTCCTACCCGAACAGAGCCGACCGCACGACTGCCAGAAAGAAGGGTGTCAATCCCGGTGGGGAAATCATGATTCACGGCCAGCCGAATACGCCAACCTACTCGGCGGGTTATTACAAATTGGCGGACTGGACCAACGGCTGCATTGCTGTATCGAATTCTGACATGATTGATATCTGGCTGATGACGCCTGACAGCGTTGCCATCGAGATCTTGCCCTGATCGTTCGTGTCCCATTTAGCAGCGGACGCACTTGCAGGGAATAATTTTCTAAGGAGTTGCATTGCAACCAATACACATAGCAAGCAGTACCGAAATCCGAGTTGATAGTGATGAAGTGATCGACGCGGAAGTTTGGCCGGAGGGCAGCCTGGAGGTGCTTTCCCAGGTCGAGGTTGAGCAGCTTCGCAGTCAGGGCGAACATGGGCTCTATACAATACTGCGTCGCTGCATCCTGGCAGTGCTGAATTCCGGTGGGTGTACGGACGATGCTCGCGAAATTCTTGCCAAGCACAAGGATTTCAGTGTTGGTTTTATCCAGCAGGATCGTGGCCTGAAAGTCACCATCAAGAGCGCGCCCGCCTCGGCATTTGTCGATGGTGTCATGATTCGTGGTATCCGCGAGCTGGTATTCGCAGTCTTGCGGGATATTGTCTTTACCCATAACGAGATTCGGGAAAGTGCACGTTTCGATTTGCAAACTTCCGAGAACATTACCAATGCTGTGTTTCACATCGTTCGTAATGCGCGACTGCTGGAAGTGCCGTCGGAGCCGAAACTGGTGGTTTGCTGGGGCGGCCACGCAATCAGTCGCGACGAGTACGAATACACCAAGAAGGTCGGTTATGAACTTGGCCTGCGCGCGTTGAATGTATGCACCGGTTGCGGCCCTGGAGCCATGAAGGGTCCGATGAAGGGAGCTACCATCGGTCATGCGAAGCAGCGGATTCGTGACGGCCGATATATTGGCATCACTGAACCGGGCATCATCGCGGCAGAATCTCCGAATCCGATTGTCAATTCACTGGTGATCATGCCGGACATGGAAAAACGTCTCGAAGCGTTTGTGCGTGTCGGGCACGGTATTGTGGTTTTTCCAGGGGGCGTGGGCACAGCCGAAGAAATACTTTACGTACTCGGCATATTGCTGCATC
The DNA here is from genome assembly GCA_022563505.1 of Pseudomonadota bacterium. Classification (GTDB taxonomy): domain Bacteria; phylum Pseudomonadota; class Gammaproteobacteria; order Steroidobacterales; family Woeseiaceae; genus JAADHU01. Next base: position 5,112 of record JADFNG010000005.1, read on the forward strand.
CGGACAATCGTCATTTGCCGATGCCGCTGATCATGTCGGGAACCCGAAGCAGCGAAGCGTACTTTCGCCAGATAAACGAATTCATTGGCGAGACTCTGGGTCCGGAAGCACAAGGTCGCTACAAAATCATCATTGACGATGCAGAAGCGGTGGCCAGAGCGATGCTGGCTGGTTTGGCGGAGGTAAAACAATTTCGTAAACAAAATGGCGATGCCTATTACTACAATTGGCGCTTGAAGATCGATCACGAATTCCAGATACCATTTGAAGCGAGCCATGAAGCAATGGCTGCTCTGCAAATTGCCGAGGACATGCCGGTGCATTTGCTTGCGGCGAATTTACGCAAGGCATTTTCCGGCATTGTTTCGGGAAATGTACGCGAGGATGCGATTTTGTCAATCGAGGAGTTGGGGCCTTATGAAATTACCGGTTCGGCACGCATCATGGGTTTGCTGGACCGACTGCTGGCCGCATTTGTCAAGCAGGGGCGTATGAAACTTGCCGCCGATCGATATTCGCCCTGTTATCGCGTGAAAGCATAAATCACGGCGCATCGAATTCGCGCCTGGCCGACGCGCAGCATGAATTCTCGGCAACGGCTCACTGGCGTTTTGTTAAATGGACTTGCCCAATCGCCTGATTAAGTAAAAAAGTGACCATAGTACACTGATTTTTATGTAAAAAATCACGCTTTGCATTGTGAGCCAGTTCCTGTGCCCCCGCTCTTTCCCAACGTACTATTTGTGCAAAGGGAAGTGTGAGGTAATGTCTGATGCAGGACAGCAAAGACAACAATTGGGCAGGTGATTACGGCAATTCCGTTGAGTCACGTGCCAAAGCATCCGCAAGCGAATCCGGGTTGCACGCGGCCCCATCGGCCGAAGTCTATGGCTGGCAACAGTACCGTCGCTGGATTTCAAAAGTGCCGGCTCCTCATGTTCGCCGCACCGGCGTCGATCCATCCCTGTATACCTGGAAAGGCTATCGCAAATGGACCGAGCAGGTTAAACGCAACTGGACCGACAGCTAGCCAGACCAGGAACTGCCCGGGGCTTGTCAAGAATCAATCCAGGTATTTTAGCCGCTCCCTCCTGCCCGTCCACCAGCGCCGGTAACGAGCAGGCATTTTCCTTCTTGCTATTGCCGTTTGATGCTGTCCAGTCAGTTTGGCTGCGCGCGCAACATAAGGTCACAATGATCTCTCTGCAGAAAAAAACTGTGATCTTTCTCGCCTGGAAAATGTCGACCACTTCGCTCATTACGAAAAAATATTAAAATCAAAATGAAGCTGTGATGTATCTCACGGTGCACAAAAATCGACACGACTATAGTTATCCCACTGAAGCACCCACCGCGAATAATCACGTATGTCCAGCAAGCTTTCACAATCCGAATCACCCGTAGCCGGGCTCAAAAATGAAGCATCGCGGCAGCGATGGGAACTGTTTCATCGTGCGATCGCACATGCGAAACAATCGAATTCCGACGCGATGCAACAAGCGTTGCCCGATGATGCCGATTCCAGGCATCGTCGACCCGTTTTGACAATCGCCAAATAGCCGCATTGCGCCACCGATGGAACGCCTGATTCAATATCTCGACGTCCTGGAAGATACCTGGTACATGGTCGCTTTGCTGGCAGAGCGCATCAGAAAGATTGCGCTGCAGTTGGCTATTTTCGGAATGATGGCCGTCACAAGCGGCCTTGGATTCATGCTCGCATTGACTGCGCCTCCCGTCGGCTTCGCAGTGGCAGCCCTGCTCACGGTCACCGTGCTGTATCGCTCCGCGACTGCTCGCACACCGCTTGCATACCCCCTGTCGCACAGCGGCTAAGAAAGAGCCGGATCAGCAAGATAGAAAGCGCCATGCGACGAACCGTGGCAACCGTCAGTGTGGTGCCGCGCCGCCGTCGGCAGCGCACGAGTCCATAGCACTCCCCCTGCCGCGGAATTGGCTTCTTCGCCGCGCGAGCACCTTGAAAAATCCCGACTTGCCCCTATGGTGTGTGCTTATTCCCGTGTGCCAGAGGCGGGATCCAGACAAGCATCAGGAGGCAGAATTCGTGGGCAAGAAAGCCAGTCCGGAAACAATGGGGTTTCAGACCGAGGTGCGCCAGTTGCTGCATCTCATGATCCATTCTCTCTATAGCAACAAAGAAATTTTCCTGCGCGAACTGATTTCAAATGCGTCGGATGCGGTCGACAGGCTGCGCTTCGAAGCGCTGGCAAATCCGGATCTCCTGACGGGTGACGCCGACCTGAGCATTCGCGTCGTGCTGGATAAAGAGGCAAAGACGATAGCGGTTACCGACAACGGCATTGGCATGTCGCGAGAGGACTTGATCGAAAACCTCGGCACGATAGCCAAATCGGGGACAGCCGATTTCCTGCAGCAGATGACGGGAGATGACAAGAAGGATGCACAACTGATCGGTCAATTCGGCGTTGGTTTTTATTCGTCGTTCATCGTTGCCGACAAGGTGGTTGTAGAGACACGGCGAGCAGACCTTGAGGCGAAGGATGCGGTTCGCTGGGAGTCGGATGGGCAGGGTGAGTTTACGGTTGAGCCAATTGAACGTGTGGAGCGGGGTACGACGGTTACTCTGCACCTTAAGGAGACGGAAGCGGAATTTTCAGAGCTGTTGCGGCTCGAAACACTGATTCGAAAATACTCCGATCACATCGCATTCCCGGTACTGCTGGAGGGCGGCGCGGAGGACGATAAAGAGCCACGCACCGTAAACTCGGCAACGGCCCTGTGGATGAGATCACGCTCGGAAGTGGATGATGATGAATACAAGGAATTTTACAAGTACTTGTCGCATGACTTTGTGGACCCGATTACATGGAGTCACAACCGGGTGGAGGGCAAGCGAGAATACACGAGCCTCCTCTATATTCCGGCGAATGCGCCATTTGATCTGTGGAACCGGGAAGTACCGCGGGGCTTGAAGCTTTATGTGCAGCGCGTCTTTATCATGGATGATGCGGAGCAATTTCTGCCACTTTACCTGCGCTTCGTAAAGGGTATCGTTGATTCCTCCGACTTGCCACTCAATGTGTCGCGTGAGTTATTGCAGAACAATCCGCAGTCGGCGGCGATGAAGACTGCGATCACGCGGCGTGTTCTGGATATGCTGGCCAGGCTGTCAACGGCCGATTCGAAGGAAGATCGCGAGATCTACCAGAAGTTCTGGAAGGAGTTCGGTCAGGTCATAAAAGAAGGCCTTGTCGAGGATTCTCAGAATGCCGACAAGCTGATGAAACTGCTTCGCTTTACCACGACGCGCAGCGATGGCGACCTCCAGGATCAGTCGCTAGCGGATTATTTGGGGCGTGCGATTCCGAAGCAGGACAAGATTTACTATTTGCTGGCCGATACTTACGCGACGGCGAAATCGAGTCCGCATCTCGAACAACTGGCCAAAAACGGCATAGAGGTCCTGTTGCTTGCCGACAGGATTGACCCGTGGATGGTTGATCACTTGGCCGATTTTGAAGGCAAAAGTTTTCAGGATGTGGGCCGCGGTCAGTTGTCGTTGCCAGAGGGTGACGGCACTATCACACAGGAAACAATGAACGAGGAGCACAAGCCGCTGCTCAAGAAAATCCAGAAAAAGCTCAAGGACAGAATTACAGCGGTCAATGTCAGCCAAAGATTGATTGATTCACCCGCGTGCGTGGTAACAGCGGACCAGGATCTGACGCCCCAGCTCAGGCGAATGCTGGAAGCGAGCGGCCAGAAACTACCCGACTCGAAACCGAACTTTGAGATCAACGTCGAACACCCGTTGGTGCAAAGGTTGTCAGCAGAGCGCGACGACGAGCGCTTCGGCCAGCTGGCGAATATTCTGCTTGATCATGCGTTGCTGGCGGAGGGCGCACAGCTTGAGAATCCCGCTGCTTATGTGCAGCGTATGAACAGCCTGCTGCTCGATATGGGCACGCAGGAGGTTAAGAAATAGCGCTTGACCCGTAATCTGCACGGTATGCGAAGAAGCGGGTTGAAATTCTGCCTTGGTGAGTGAGGTTCACAGCAAATGAGCAATAAAGCGACGGAGGATAGCGACCTCAAATCCCGCCTGACAGAGGAGCAATTTGAGGTTACGCAAAGCCAGGCGACCGAAAGGCCATATACAGGGAAGTATGTCGACAACAAGGACGACGGTACCTATCGATGCATCTGCTGCAACTCGGAGCTCTTCAGCTCGGAGCATAAATACGATTCGGGCTCGGGCTGGCCCAGTTTCTGGCTTCCGTTGGCCGGCGACAACGTGCGCACCATAAAGGACATGAGTCTTGGCATGGTTCGTACAGAGGTCACCTGCAATCGTTGTGGTGCACACCTTGGACATGTGTTTGAGGACGGCCCGCAGCCGTCGGGTTTGCGTTATTGCATCAATTCCGCATCGCTCGACTTTGAGAAATCGGACAACTAATATCGACCCCCTATCGACTACTACTGGAACCAAAGGACTGACAATGAATAAAACAAGACTGGGTTTTCTGCTTGCCTCAATGATTCTGTTCGTAGCTTGCAGCCAGGAGAGCGCCGAGGTCAACGTCAAAGACAGCTCAGGTAGCGCGGAAGTTGCGCCAACAGAGGGACAGGTTGTTGGCGATCCGGTGGTTGTCGAGATTGTGCCGGGACTGACAATGCGCATCTTGCGAGAAGGCAATGGCGCTGTGGCGGCGGTTGGCCAGGTTGTGAGCGTTCATTACACCGGCTGGCTGTATGACGCAGAGGCTGAAAACGCACGCGGTCAAAAATTTGACAGCTCCGTCGATCGGGACCAGCATTTCGAGTTTCCCCTTGGAGCGGGTCAAGTCATCAAGGGTTGGGACAGCGGTGTCGCTGGCATGAAGGTTGGTGAAATTCGCGAGCTGACCATTGCACCGGAAATGGCTTATGGTGACAGGGGTTCCGGAAGCGTCATTGGGCCGGGTTCCACATTGGTGTTCGAAGTCGAACTGGCCGGTCTGAGCGGTGGTGCAGCGCAGGAATAAGCTCTCATTCAAGGCACGATCATTTCAAGGTCGGCACGCCGGCTGGATTGACGGGAAAGGGCGCCGGAGGCGTCAGTAGCCGACGGTGCCGGGATAGCGAGGGCGGCTTCGAACTGTTTGACAGGCACGCCGTGGTCGGTCATGTATGCAATGACTCTCATGGCGCGTGCCTGTCCCAATGCCTGGTTTGCCGCTGCATCGCCGCTACTGTCGGTATGACCTGTGACGCGAATGGTTGTTGCGGGGCAGTCAATGGCGATTTCAATGAGAGCATCGAGCAGCGGTGCCACATTCTGGCTGAAATCCGCCGTTGATACGGCGAATTCGATCGTGCCACTTTTCTCGGTCATGCTGAATCGTGCCCGGCACAACTCGTCAAATGACGTGTTTGAGGCGATGCCGGAGACCTTCGATACCATAGACATGTTTTCCGGCAATACGGATTCAATGCGTTGCAGTGCTGCGGCATATGCGTTTGTCTGCGTGGTCACGCCCTCGATGCTTATGGCTGAGGCGGTCATGCTGGCTCGTGCAGCATCGGTATGCGCAAGTGCTCGCAGCACCAGATCCGTTATCAGCGCCCAGCCAGGAGGTGTATGTATCCCGGTATCAAGATCCATGACGATGGTTGTGTCGCCGAAATATCGCTGCGCCGTCCGCCGCAGCATGATTTCGTGAGCGGTCGAGCTGGCGATTCCCCGGATCCTCAGAGCCTGCGGATTCTTGTCGATCATCAACAGCAGCGGTGAATCGGAGCGATCTGTCATGCTTTCGGCAGCATCAACAGACACGGGCATCAGGTGCGATGCCGCGACAATCGTTATGGCGGTGAGAAGCAAGCCACGCACGGACTAGCCAGGATCGTTATTTTTCTGGTGTTCCAGACTACGGGCCTGACCGACCCAGTCTTCCCGATAGATTCGACTGCGGAAGCCTCTTAATTGTTGCGCAACACGATCTATGTCGAACTCGCTCATTTCTGCGATCTGGCTAAAACGAAAAATACCAAGACTATTCAAGGTCTTTTCAATGGCCGGTCCGACGCCCCGGATTAATCTCAGGTCGTCGGTCTGCGGGTTGTCCGCCGCGTCCATCGCCGTTTCACCGACACTCTCGGCTTCTGTAGCATCGATTGCCGCTGCTTGATCGCCATTTACTGCGGCTTCGTGCTGCTCGTCCGGTGCCGACAGGGAGTGTTCGGCAGTTTCTTCATATTGATCATTGCTGGCATTGAGATCGCCTGCGATCGCATCGCTGCCGACCGACTCGATATGCGCCTGATTCGAATCCAACTGGCCTTCTAACTCGCCAATACGCTCTTTTGCCTTGTTTAACTCGAGTTCTATTTCCTGGGCTTCAAGGTCGCGTATTCGAAATCGTTCAACCAGGGGTGGTACGCGATCCTGCCAGCTTTGCAGTTCACGACTGAGATAAAAAATCTTGTCGTCTTTTTCCTTGATGTTGTTGCTAATATCAGTTACGCCATCGGCATTGCTATGGATATTCTCGCGCAGCTTGTCGCGCTGTGCAATGGCAAGGTCCAGCTTGCCGCGAACGTCCTTGAGTTGACGTTGCAGTTCGTCGCGTCGTTCAAAGGTCTCCTTGAGCGCGTCCGAGAGTTCCTGTGCACGCATCTTGGAGTCCTTATGCGCTGCCTGGTTTTCGCTGATTTGCTCCATCAAACGCTTGTTTTGTTGCACCAGCCGCTCGTGTTCGGATCTCTGCGCAGCGAGCTGTTCCTGCCACCCCGCATTGATGGCAATTTTCTCTTGCCTGGATCGGCCGCCTCTTGCCAGCCACCCGAGCACCAGTCCCAGGAGCAGAAAAATTCCCAGCAAGCCGTACTCGATAGCAGTTAAATCAGGCATTAGCGGATCCTATTCTGGCTTGAGTATTCGCGCAATAAATCTTATAAGGTCATAATTTTACACCAATAACAAGCAGACAGGCATAGTGGGGTCACGGAAATAAAATTCCGCATGCAGGATCACGATGATTTGCGTGGGCTGTCCAGTGGACGGTATACAATGCCGGTTCATGAACGATATCGACGAAATTGTTTTCGGTGTGGCGTATCGGCAGACGGAGTTTGTCGGCGGCCTGCGGTGCTCAACATGCGGCTCGGTGCCGCTGGATGTAGAAATTGTCCCGGCAGCCGCGGCCTGAAGCGCTTTTGATCGATGGACCGGCGGGCCACCTGGAGTGCCTGCTTGAGCTGCCGGCTAATGCGGCGCCGCGTGCCGTGGCCGTCGTGTGCCACCCGCATCCAATGCACGGTGGCACGATGCAAAACAAAGTTGCCCATACTTTGTCCAGGGCCTTCATCGCTCGGGAATTCAGTACGCTGAGATTCAATTTTCGCGGTGTAGGGAAGAGTGAAGGAGTATTTGACGACGGCGATGGTGAGCTTATGGATGTGTTAGCCGCCGTCGAATTCATGCGTGCGCGTTTCCCCGGCACAGCCGTGTGGCTGGGCGGTTTTTCGTTCGGTGCCGCGATGGCCGTGCGTGCTGCCGTGGCAACGGACGCCGCAGGTTTGGTGAGCATCGCCCCTGCTGCATCTCGCCTCAGCGGCAACGATTCGGTGCCGCCGAGCTGCCCATGGCTTATCGTACAGGGCGAGAATGATGAACTCGTGGATATAGATGACACCATCAAGTGGCTGAACTCGCTGGCGCCGGGACCGGAGCTATGCGTGTTCCCCGATACCACCCATTTTTTTCATGGCAAGCTGATCAGGTTGCGTGAGGTTGTCATGGCATTTGTGGATCAGCACGAGCATCAGCCATAAAAAAACCGGGCACACCTGGCCCGGCTTGCCTGTTGCAGTCAGCGATTGCGCGCTTAGACCATGTCCTGCAAACCTTTCAGTGCGACCACCTTGACGGTTTTTGACGCTGGTTTGGCTTTGAACATCATCTCTTCGCCGGTAAACGGATTGATTCCCTTGCTGGCTTTTCTGGCCGGCTTTTTCACGACGCGCATCGTCAGCAGGCCCGGATGGTGAACATGCCCGGGGCAACACGTCCGCCAAGATTCTTTTTGATGAGGCCCGAAAGCACATTAAAAACTGCGGCAACGGCTCTCACAAGCGAACATTGCCGCTGTCCTAGTCCGAGTAGAATTGTCGTTTGAAACGTACCTCGGAGGTCTTTGTCGCACCTTCGGGAGTCACACTAATGTCGAAAATCAGGGTTTCTCGATTAGCTACCGGCGTTTCACCAATATAATAGATGGCCTCCTGCTCTTCGATTTTTCGCATCGTTACCGTTTTCAGCTGACCGGTGAGATTCACTGTCTTGACCGTCACGACCGCAGTCACCGCTGTTCCGGTTTCTGCATCAAGGACGGACACGTTGAGCATAGCTCGATTCTTGCTGCGCACGATCTTGTAGGCACGCGCCACTTCGGGCGGTATGCGGTCTGTGGATAATGCGCTGAAATGCACGACGTGATCGCCGATATTAGCGGATGAGACACCGGCCGGTTCGGCCTCCGGAATGCTGGCGGAACTGCCCGGCCCACCGCAGGCAGCAAGCAATGATAGAAATGACAGCGTGATAATAGTTTTTGTGGTCAGCATGATTCCGGACCCCCGATACGGCTCATTGAACTGTCTAAACTATAACGGATTGTGGCCGCTTGTCCTAACCCGGACAGGATTCGATTGCACGTCGCTGGCGCAGATCAGGCGTAAGTCCTGTGAATAACCGGGTCCAACCGGGGGTGCCGGTACGCTACAAGCTTTCGCAAGCTGTCTGGCAATGTCAGCAGCGGTCTGACGTCGCGTCATTGTCCACAGTCAGATCGGCAGGGGTTTTAGTGTTTGCAGGTAAATTTCGACCGCCTTCAGAATAACGATGGCAAGAATGGGTGATACATCCAGGCCACCCATCGACGGTAACAGGCGTCGAAACGGTCGCAGCACCGGTTCTGCCATCGATGACGCAATCGCACTGACCGGGTTGTAAGTGTGTGGCGCCACCCAGCCCAATATGATCTTGATCAGGATGGCGTAGAAAAACAAATTCAGGCTGAGAATGCAGAGATTCAGAAGAGAAGTCACTGCGATGACCAGCGGGCTTGCCATTGACTGCATGATCAGCAACAAAATGAGTACGACCAGGTACTGGATGGCATAGGTCACAATGACGACGGCTGTATCGAGTCGGCCAACGGAAGGGATGAAACGCCGTGCCGGGATGATCAGTGGCGAAGTGAGACGCATCACGCCCTGTGCAATCGGGTTTCGAAAGTCTGCTTGTACCAGCGGCAACCACAGGCGCAGGAGATAGAGCAGTAAAAAAAGCGACGTAAGTGCTTTGACGATATACAGAAGTGCCAGAGTCATGGGATTCGGATTACCTGTTCGGAGTGCTGGAGCTGGCTTCTTCGCCCAGCTCGATGGCGCGTTTTCGGGCAGCCTCAATGGCTGCCGCAAAGATACCACGAGCATCGGATTTATCCAGATGCTCGAATGCGGCTGTAGTCGTGCCCCCGGGTGAGCGCACGCGATCGATCATGGCTGACATGGACTCCGTTTCTGCCGTGGCCAGCGCTGCCGCGCCACGCGCTGTCTCGACGGCGAGCGTACGCGCGACCTCGGGATTCAAGCCGAATTTAATTGCCGCTTGAATCAGGATGTCGATCAGCAGGTAAAAGTAGGCGGGACCGGTACCCGACACGGCGGTGACCGCGTCCATCTCGGCTTCATTGCTTAACCAGACGACCTGGCCGACGGCCGACATGATGCGCTCTGCCAGTTCACGGTGCCTGGCATGGGTCAATGGATTGGCGAACAGGGCGGATATACCCTGGTCGATCAACGCAGGCTGATTTGGCATGACGCGCACGACGCTCAGGTTGCCACCCAGCCAGCTATTGATGTCATCGATTCTGGGTCCGGCGGCAATGGACATGATGAGTGGTCTGGTCGCCTGGACAATATCCTTGAGGTCGGTACAAACCGACCGCAGAATCTGTGGCTTGACGGCAAATAACAGTACTTCGGCTTCCCTGGCGACGATGGTGTTGTCTTCGCTCACCAGGGCGCCATACAGTTCCTCGCGCAAGCTCGCGCACTGCTCGGCTCGGGGCTCGGCGATGAGGACGTCGGTGGCGTGCATGCCCCCGCGCAGCAGACCGCCGGCGATTGCGCGGGCCATATTGCCGCCGCCAATAAATCCGACCTTGTGACTAATCATGTGTTCTCCCAAAAACCTTAATGCAGCGGACGGCTATTCGCGTTTGCCGAACAATGCAGTGCCAATGCGCACGATCGTGGCCCCTTCGTGGATCGCAGCAGCATAGTCGGCCGTCATGCCCATCGATAGCGTATCAAGATTGAGCCCGGATTTCGTCAACGCCTCAAGTTCCTTTCTGAGTTTGGCGAAGGGTTTGCGCTGCTCCTCGAGGGTCTCCTGAACGGCCGGTATGCACATGAGTCCGCGCAGTCGCAGCCTGGGCAAAGGCGCGATTGCGTGTGCGAGCTCCGCGAGATCTTCCACCATCACGCCGGACTTGCCCTCTTCACGGTCAATGTTGACCTGGATGCAGATATTCAGGTCGTCGGCATAGTAAGGCCGCTGCCGGCTAAGACGCTGTGCAATTTTCAGGCGATCGACCGTATGAACCCAATGAAAATGTTCGGCAACAGGCCGGCTTTTATTGGCCTGCAAATGGCCGATGAAGTGCCAGATGATGTCGTTATTCGCGGTCTCCTCGATTTTCGCAAGGCCTTCCTGGACGAAGTTTTCGCCGAAATCGCGCTGTCCGGCCGCCAGGGCTTCAAGGATCGCCTCGAGCGGTTTTCGCTTGCTCACGGCCAACAGGCATACCGACTTGGCGGGACGCCCCGCGTCCAGCGCCGCATTGGCGAGCAAATCCTGAATAATTCGAAAGTTTTCCGTGACTCTTATCACGTTTTGCTCGCATTGCTTCGCTATACTAGGCAGCCAGAGGGTCCAAGTTATGGTAAGTCAGGCCATTTACATCCAGAGGAATAAACATGGCAGTTGATGTTGCTCAACTATTGTCATTTTCGGTGAAGAACAACGCGTCTGACCTGCACCTGTCTGCCGGTGTTCCACCTATGATCCGCGTTGATGGTGACATCAAACGCATCAACATGCCCGCGCTGACGCATAAAGATGTCAATAGCATGGTGTACGACATCATGAATGACAAGCAGCGCAAAGACTATGAAGAGTTCCTGGAAACCGATTTTTCCTTCGAGATTCCGAAACTGGCTCGTTTTCGCGTCAATGCATTTAACCAGAATCGTGGTTCGGCCGCCGTGTTCAGAACCATTCCGTCCGAGATCCTGTCGCTTGACGATTTGGGCGCGCCACAAATTTTCAAAGATCTTGCAATGTATCCGCGCGGGATCGTGCTGGTTACCGGGCCGACCGGATCCGGCAAGTCGACGACGCTGGCGGCGATGGTCGATTACATCAACGATCACAAGCCGGATCATATTCTGACCATTGAGGACCCGATCGAATTCGTTCACGAAAGCAAGAAGTCGCTCATCAATCAGCGCGAAGTTCACCGTGACACGCTGGGCTTCAATGAGGCCTTGCGGTCGGCGTTGCGCGAAGATCCGGACGTGATCCTGGTGGGTGAGTTGCGCGATCTTGAGACCATTCGCCTGGCGTTGACGGCCGCGGAAACGGGTCACCTGGTGTTTGGAACCCTGCATACCAGTTCCGCTGCGAAAACGATCGATCGCATCGTCGATGTATTTCCTGCTGCGGAAAAAGAAATGGTGCGTGCAATGTTATCTGAGTCGCTGCGCGCAGTGATCTCGCAGACGCTGCTCAAGAAAGTCGGTGGTGGCCGAATCGCCGCGCACGAGATCATGATCGGGACGCCGGCAATCCGGAACCTGATTCGCGAAGGCAAGATTGCGCAGATGTATTCAGCTATCCAGACAGGTCAGGCGTCCGGTATGCAGACGCTGGACCAAAACCTGAGCGAGCTGATGAAGAAGGGTCTCATCAATAAGGAAGAGGCGCGCTACCGTGCGACCAATAAAGAAAATTTCTAGGTGTGTCCGGCAGGATGCCGGTCATGTGGTGGCAGGAGAGTAGGCAATGGAACGCGAACAAGCGGTACGACTGACACAGAATCTGTTGAAAAAGATGGTCGAGAAGGACGGTTCCGACCTGTTTCTCACTTGTGGTTTCCCGCCGGCAATCAAGGTCGACGGTCAGATACATAAAGCCACGGATACAGCGCTGACAGCTGAACAGTCAGCGATGATGGTTCGTTCGATCATGAACGACAAACAAATCAAAGAGTTTGATGCAACGAAGGAATGCAATTTCGCGATCAGCCCGCAAGGCATCGGGCGATTTCGCGTAAGCGCATTCATTCAGCAGGGGCTCGTAGGGGCTGTCCTGCGTACGATTACGACCGAGATCCCGACGCTGAATGGGCTCGAATTGCCGCCGATCCTGAAAGATGTCGTCATGAACAAACGAGGTCTGGTGATTGTCGTCGGTGGCACGGGGTCGGGGAAGTCAACGACAATGGCCGCCATGATCGGTCACCGGAATGCCAATTCGAAAGGCCATATCATTTCGATCGAAGACCCAATCGAGTATGTCCACCCTCACCAGGGTTGCGTCATTACACAGCGAGAAGTGGGTGTCGATACGGAGTCCTGGTACGCTGCTTTGAAAAATACGCTGCGCCAGGCACCGGACGTCATCGTCATCGGTGAAATTCGCGACCGGGAGACGATGGAGTATGGTATTCAATTTGCTGAAACCGGTCACCTGTGTCTCGCTACGCTGCATGCCAATAGTGCCAACCAGGCCCTGGATCGCATTATTAACTTCTTCTCGGAAGAGCGCCGCCAGCAATTGTTGATGGACCTGTCGCTCAATTGCAAGGCCATCGTTTCGCAGCGCCTGATTCTCAGGGAAGGAGGCGTAGGTCGGGTCGCAGCGATGGAGATCATGTTGAATTCGCCGTTAATTGCAGATCTGATATTCAAGGGCGACGTCGCCATGATCAAGGAAATCATGGCGAAGTCGACGCGACTCGGGATGCAAACATTTGATCAGTCGTTGTTCACCCTGTACGAGGATTCGATGATTTCGTACGATGATGCGATGCGTAATGCAGACTCCAAAAATGAATTACGCCTGAAAATCAAGCTGCAGAGCAAGCGCGATTCGTCGCTCGACATAGAACAGGGTAAGACCCTGAACATCCTGGAAGAGGACACTGCCCAGACTTTCTGAGATTAACAGCACGGACCCGCTATGAACGTAAAACCACTGTTTAAATTGATGGTTGAGAAAAAGGCCTCCGACCTTTTTTTCGCACCGTTTACACCCGCAAAGATCAAGATTGACGGCAAGATCATGCCGGTTAACAAACTCGAAATGACGCCGAAAATGGTTAAACAGGCGGCGATCGAATTAATGGATGAAGACTTGCTTGAAGAGTTCTCTCGTGAACTTGAAGTCGACTTCGCAATCTCGGAGCCCGGGTTGGGGCGATTTCGCGTAAACGTCTTCCATCAGCGCGGCAACGTTGCCATGGTGTTGCGTTACATCACTGCGGAGATGCCGACGCTCGAAGAGCTCGGCATGCCGAAACAGCTGGAAGAACTGGTCATGCTGAAGCGTGGCCTCGTTTTGATGGTTGGCGCCAGCGGCGCCGGCAAATCGACAACGCTGGCGGCCATGATCAACCACCGCAACGAGAAAACATCCTCACACATCATTACGATCGAAGACCCGATCGAATTCCTGCACCCGAACAAGCAGTCGATCGTCAATCAGCGCGAGGTTGGTCTCGATACCAAGAGCTACGCGCGCGCCCTCAAGAGCGCCATGCGGGCCGCACCCGACGTCATTCTGATCGGCGAGATTCGTGACCGCGAATCAATGCAAAGTGCCATCGATATGGCGGGTACGGGCCATCTGGTTCTGGCGACGCTGCACGCGAATAATGCGCCGGAAACACTGGATCGAATTATCAACATGTTTCCGCAGGCGCAACATCGGCAGGTATTCACGGATCTCGCTCATTATCTGCGTGCCATTATCTCACAACGTCTGGTGCTTACGAGAACCGGTAAGCGCGTTGCTGCCGTTGAGTTAATGTTGAATACACCGCACATCAAGGAACTGATCATGAAGGGCGAAATTTCCGGCCTGAAAGAGGCGCTGCAGGACAGCGGCGACCCGGGTGTGCTGGGTTTCGACGAAGCACTACTGAATCTGTACAAGGCAGGAACCATCACCCTTGAAGAGGCAATGACGCACGCAGATTCACGTTCGAATCTGGAAGCGAAAGTCAATTTCGGTGGCTGATTGCCGGCGCTCACTGCGCTTTGGCGAACAGGTAATGCGCAGGGCGGAACAAACTGTCGACAATGCACTCTGAGTAAAGCGATACTGAAGCGCTTTTCCAGGGAGATGAATCGATGCTCAAACGTGCTGCACTACTGATTATTCTTATTGGCTTGGCCGTTCCGACGGTGGCTGTCGAGACCGGTGCAATTGCACCCGCCTGGATTGGCGTGGATTATTCAGGCGGCGAAGTCGATTTCCCATCCGTCATTGATGGCAAGCCGACGGTCGTGGTTTTCTGGGCCACATGGTGTTCCTACTGCAAAGCATTCATGCCCTACCTGAAAGGAATTCAGCGAGATTACGGTGAGCAGAAAATCAATATTCTCGTCATCAATGCAAAAGAAAGAGGTGCCGGCGACCCTGCCGCCTATGTCGACAAGCTGGGTTTCCCGTTAATTGCGGTTGCGGATGGTGATGAGATTGCCGACGCCTACGGAATTCGATTTATTCCAGGCCTGCTGATCGTCGATGGGCAGGGTGATCTTGCGTGGCAGCGAGCGTCGACCGACTTGCCGGCGGGCAAGACCGTCGCCGAGTTATGGGACCAGCAGGTTCGCGAGCAACTGGACCGTCTGCTTTAGCAATCCGGAAAGACGTCAGTGGCCTGGAACACCGGGCCATCGATACAGACCCGCTTCATTGCCGACCCTTCGCTGGTCTGGACCAACACGGTGCAGCCCGCACAGCCACCAACGCCGCAAGCCATGTATTCCTCCAGCGACACCTGGCATGGCAGTTCGAATTTGTTCGCCAGCGAGGCGACGGCTTTGAGCATTGGCGTGGGTCCACAGGAAAAAATTTCCGTTTCGGCGAGCTCATCTTTCGTGAGTGATGTGAGGTATTTCTCGGCAACGTCGGTGACGTAGCCGCGATAGGTTCCGGGAAGACTGGCAAGACTCGCAAGCTTGACAGGTATGCCCCAGTTTTCGAGTAATGGCATCGTGGCGTCAGCACCTTGCGGCAGCCAGTCACAGGCAATGGCTGTTTGGGCACACTCGAAGGGAAACGGTATTTCCGAACCCATGATCACCAGTGGTTGCCAGTTGTGGCGGTCACGATTGAGTGTTTCAGCAAGGAATATCATGGGCGGAATGCCGACGCCGCCACCGATAAGCAAGGGTCGGCGGTGCGCAGGTGTTGTTTTAAATCCGTGGCCAATCGGGCCGATCGAACTCATCCTGTCGCCCGGTTGTTTGTTCGCGAGTGATTTCAGGCCCTGGCCGACAACCTTGAAAAGAATCTCGATCCAACCCGCGTCCGCATCAGCCCGCATGATCGACATTGGACGCCGCAGTGGAATGCTTGCATCGCATTGCAAATGCACGAAGCTGCCTGCCGTTGCGTGTGCCGCACATTTTGGTGATTGCAGCCGCAGTCGGTATTGTTTGCCAGGATAGCTTTTGATCGAATTTACTTCAGCATCCTCGACAAACAACGTTCCGCGCAGTGACCGTGTTGATGCCGTCATCGGGACTGCCGTGATTCCATGACGGCGGCCAGTATGGCCATGCGCACGGCGACGCCATTCGTCACTTGCCGGGTAATCACCGATTGCGGGCTATCGGCCAGGCTTGACTCAATCTCAATGCCGCGATTCATGGGTCCCGGATGCATGACAATCGCATCCGGTGCCGCCAGTTTCATTCGTTCGTGGCTGATGCCATAGCGCGCATAGTATTCCTCCACACCCGGAATGCCCTGCACATCATCGATGCGTTCTCGCTGGATACGCAATGCCATGACGACATCGGCGCCACGCAGGCCCTTGTCGAGATCGTGCATGATCACGGCCTGCGGCATTAATGCCGGATCCGGTGCCAATGCCGGTGGTGAGACCAGGCGCAGTTCGCCAACACCCATCGTGGTCAGGCCTTCGGCGGCTGAGCGAGCAACGCGTGAATGCGCGATGTCGCCAACAATCGTGACGGTCAGGTTCTCAAATGACCCCTTGCACTGTCGGATGGTCAACAGGTCCAGCAATCCCTGCGTCGGGTGCGAAATGTCCGCTTCGCCGGCATTCAGGATGCTGATGTGGGGGGCAACATTGTCCACGATATACGCGGGTACTCCCGCACTGGCATCGCGCACGACGAATATATCGATCTGCATCGCCTGCAACGTATATATGGTGTCAAGAATGCTTTCGCCCTTCTTTCGCGACGAGGTGTTGACGTCAAGATTGAGTACGTCCGCACCCAGTCGTTTGGCCGCCAGCTCGAATGAGGCGCGCGTGCGGGTGCTGGGCTCGAAGAACAGGTTGGCAATGGTCCGGCCTGTCAGCAGGTTTGTGCGCACAGGGGCATCACCAAGCGGACTCAGGTAAGCCTCGGATTGATCGAGGATTTCGCTGAGCAGACGCCGCTCAAGACCGCGCAGGGACAGCAAATGATGCAAGCCACCTTGCGGCGTTAACTGCAGATTCATGGGATCCGGCAGGTCGTTGCTATTCATGGCTGACATTGGTGCCGAATTCTACCCTGAACGCGACGCTGTTTTTCAGCTATTTTGTGACAACCAGCGTTCCGCGATCAACATGGCTGCTGTGGCATCGATGGTTTCTTTGTCAATCCGGCCGCGGCGTCCCGATGCGCGTTCGCGTTTCAGCATTTCCCTTGCCTCGAGCGAGGAGTAGCGTTCATCGATTGACTCAATGGGTCGCTCGAATCTGGCGAGTTCATTGATGAAGCCCTGCGTGTCCTGCGACATATCGGAGGGCGTGCCGTCTGCATGCAAGGGCAGGCCGACGATCAGGCGATCGGGTTGCCACTCGTCGATCCAACGGGATATTTTTGGCCAATCCGGACCCGCGGGGCCATTGGTCGCAGTGCCCAGCGGACGGGCTGAAGCAGTAATCTGCTGCCCGACTGCCACGCCGATGCGGCGATGCCCGAAGTCGAATGCAAGCAACGTTTCAGTCCGCAAGGGCTCAGGCGTGTCCGGCATCGGGCGAAAGGTTGCCGATATCAATGCCCAACACGTTCGCGGCGGAGCGCCAGCGGTGCTCAAAGGGCACATCGAATACTAATTCAGGGCTGGCCGGCACGCTCAGCCAGGTATTGGCGAGCATCTCTGCTTCAAGTTGGCCTGCATCCCAACCCGCATAGCCGAGGGCGACGATGGACTTGTCCGGACCGTGACCGGATGCAATGGCATCCAGCACATCCCGCGATAGCGTCATTTGTATATCCGGTGATACACGCACCGAATGCTCGAAATCGTCGCATGGGCTGTGCAATACGAAGCCCCGTTCAGTAGCGACCGGGCCGCCATCCAGTATTGGCGCGGCAGCGATGGCTGCATCAGCATGCTTTAAGTCCAGTTGTTTGAACAGGCCACCCAGATTCAAGGTCAGCGGTCGATTGATGATGATACCGAGCGCGCCATCGGCATTGTGTTCGCATACCAGGGTGACCGTGGTACTGAAATTCGGATCCGCCATTCCCGGCATGGCGATCAATAGCTGATTATTGAATGATGCCGCTTGTCGCATACCCGCAGTATCAACGCTGGGAGCCCAAGACTCAACTCCATGCGGGTTTTCGGGGGGTGCTAATTGATGCTGGCTGTTGCAGGTACGCCTATGTCGCTGAAGCGCCATTTGTACACAAAGTTGAGTTCTGTGTGGTCGAGCCGCACGGCTTCCGGAAACGGATCGAAGGGCGCCGCGCGACGTAGAATATTCAGGGCGGCCTGATCCAGCAATTTCGATCCCGACGATTCGCGGATGATGACTTCGGCAAGCTGCCCGGATGCACTGATAGTTACTTCAAGCGTGGGGCTGCCGGTCAATCCCTGCAGTGCCGCCTGCTCGGGAAGATAGCGTCCACCAACGGCCTCTATTTTTCTTTTCCAGCGACTCACATAGCCGGCGATGTTCGATTCCCGGGTATCTGCGCTGATGAGAATGCGCCGTTTGTTCTTGTCACGAACCAGGAAATTGGCCTGTATCTCCTGCGGAAGTGGCAAGCTCGCTGCGGCACCGGCTAGCAAGAGCGCCGCCCGTGATTCGAGGGGTGTGGGTTCATTGCGAGGATCGTTGTCGACACTGGTGTCCTGATCCGAGGCAGTGACCAGCACCTCGTCTGCCAGGGCGTTTTGAGCGAGAGAGTCTTTAAGACCATTGCCGTCTTCGCTGCCGGCATTGTCTACCGGAACGCTGCTTTCCAGCGGCGCGGAAGGTCGGGACTGCTCATCGGTATTGCCACCACCCAGTTGACTCGCTTGTGCCAGGTAGGCCGCGTCATCCAGTCGTTCAAAATTATTGTCAGGATTGGCAACGATGGTCACTTCCAGGGAGACGACATCGGAAAGAGCATCACCGATAACGGCGTTGAACGTAATGCCAATGATCAGCACTCCGTGTATCAATGCCGAGAGAAACAGCATGGGCGGGAGCCGATCGGGCCGTTGCCCGAGCGTCAGTTCGAACGGGTCGAGGGGTGCTTGAACTCCGGCCTCTGCCGCTTTTGAATCTTGTTCAGCCATCGGTTTTTAAGGTGTTTGATCCCAGGTTATCGCACAAACATTGATCTATCGAAGCCAGTTTACTCGCCTGTCCATGTCCGGTGTGAGACGCAGTTCACCGGACGAATTGATAAGAACGGCCTGCTGAATGCCCAATGCAGCGCAAGTTTGGTCAAATTCGGCCATTCCTGCAACCACCAGGGCGGTAGCGGCGGCATCGGCGAGTATCGGGTCGCGGTGAATGACCGTCACCGAGGCAGTGTGGCGTATGGGAAAGCCGCTCTTCGGGTCGAGGATATGCTGGTATTTCTGGCCCTGGTACTCGAAAAATCGCTCGTAATCGCCGGATGTGACCACGGTCTCTCCGTCGGCAACATTCAGCCAGCCAATCGGCGTATCGGCGATGGGAGAGCGAATGCCTATTTTTGCCGCACGCCCATGGATGTCACCGAGGACGGCAAGATCGCCACCAATATTGATGATCGCGTTGTCCACGCCGCCTTCTTTAAGCAGGGCGATGGTGAGATCAAGTATCGCGCCTTTGGCGATGCCCCCCAGGTCGATTTGCGTGACGGTTGAGCGGCTGCTGAGTGTGTCGTTTTCCCACCGCAGGTGATCGCTGCCCGGCGCGAGTGCGACAAGCGCCCGTACCGCAGCGTCAGAGGGTGGTGCCCAGGTTTCCCGCAAGACGTTGTCGAAGCCCCACAACCGGGTCAGCCTGCCGATGCCCGGGTTAAATTTCCCCCGCGAGCGTTTCTCGATGACTGCTGCGCGCCGGATCAGGCGCGCGAGCTCCGGGCTGACATCAATCGACTGCCCGGAAGCGAGCGCTGCATTGATACGCTGTAACTCACCCAAACCGGAAAAAGATGCGCGCGCCCAGGGATACCAGTCACGATCCACTTCACGATAGCGTGCTTCGATACGCGCCATAACGCTCCGGACTTGTCCGGCATCGCTACCGTATATGTTCAGCTCTACTCGCGTGCCGAAGGCAAACAATTGATGCAATGAATCCTCCTGCTGCGTCTCGCAGGATGCAGCGAGGCAGGTAGTCAGCAGGCAAAGTACTCTGAATTCAGCCCAGCTTCTTTTCGATAGCATCAAACAAGGTGCCCGCGATATTCAAGTGAAAAATATTGTCCAACTCGCGGATTCCGGTCGGGCTCGTCGAGTTGATTTCCGTCATGTAGTCGCCGATAACGTCGATGCCGCAGAAAATGACGCCTTTTTCCTTGAGGACCGGGCCCACCTGGCTGCAAATCCAGCGGTCGCGTTCGGTCAGTTCCCGACCTTCTGCCGCCGCACCCATGACGAGGTTGCCGCGATGGTCGTCACCGGCCGGGATGCGTGCGAGTGAATAAGGAATGGCTTCTCCGTCAATCAACAAAATGCGCTTGTCGCCCTTGCTTATCTCAGGGATGAAGACCTGGGCCATCGCGAATCTCGTGCCGTAATCGGTCAATGTTTCGATGATGACGTTGGTGTTATCGTCACCCTTGTTGATCACGAAAATTGATTTTCCGCCCATGCCATCCAGTGGTTTAACGACGATTTTCTTGTGCTCTTCCACAAAGCGCTTCACATCGGCCATCGAACGGGTAATCAGCGTTAGCGGCGCGCAATCGGAAAACCACGCCGTGTACGCTTTTTCATTCATGTCGCGCAGCGCCTGAGGGCTGTTGACGATCAGGGCGCCCGCCATTTCGGCTCGCTCCAGGATATAGCTGGTGTAGATATATTCCATGTCGAACGGCGGGTCTTTGCGCATCAGGATGACGTCGAGTTCACCCAGGCTAATATTCTGTTCTTCGCCGAGGTCAAACCAGTCATCGAGATCATCCCGGACATGCAACCGTCGGCAATGCCCAATGGCTTCGCCGGCCACCAGTTTGAGGTCTGCCTGCTGCATGTAGTGAAGTTCGTAGCCGCGGCGCTCTGCTTCCAGCAGCATTGCCAGCGAGCTGTCTTTCTTCGCTGAGATCGCCTCAATCGGGTCCATGACAATTCCGAGTCGAATCTTTTTGTTCGGCATATGCGCCCTGTCTGCTGGTTTGGAGAAAGCTTGCTGCCCCTGTATGGGGCAACCCATGATCTGCGAAGGTAACTATACAGTGTGGGTCGGCTTCACCAAACTGAAAACGGCCGCCTCAGCGCGGTTTTGCGTGGCTCGGCAGGCATCAATACCCGTGTTGCGAAGTGCCCGCTCTCCAGCACCGAATACGCTGTGGTCATGCGGGCTGCCGAGCATGTCGTAGCGGCAAAATGGTCAATGTGGTACAAGTTATTCTGCACAGGCTTAATATTATGGAAACTAGTACTCCGTCAAGGTGATAATTGCGGACGGCCACAAATTGGGCGAGGATATCCAGTGTCAACCAATGCAGTTCGCAGTCTGAACGGACTCAAGATACTTGTTGTGGACGATAGCAAGACCATCCGTCGTACGGCGGAAACGCTGCTATCCAAGGAGGGTTGCCAGGTCATCACGGCCATTGACGGTTTTGATGCCTTGTCGAAGATAGCGGATCACCAACCGGACATTATTTTTGTGGACATCATGATGCCCCGGCTCGACGGTTATCAGACCTGTTCCCTGATCAAGCACAACAAGGTTTTCAAGGAAACGCCGGTCATTATGCTGTCGAGCAAAGACGGCTTGTTCGATCGGGCGCGCGGACGGATTGTCGGCTGCGATGAGTACCTGACCAAACCGTTCACCAAGGACGAATTGCTCGGCGCGATTTCAAACCAGATCAACAAGGGAGTTTGAGTATGGCTCTGGTTCTCATTATCGACGACTCGCCAACAGAGCTGCATCTGTTCCAGAACATGCTGGAGAAGCACGGTTTTCAGACGCTGGTTGCTGACAGTGGCGAGGACGGCATACGCCAGGCGCAGACAGCCGCCCCTGACTGCATTCTGATGGACGTTGTCATGCCGGGCATGAACGGCTTCCAGGCCACGCGCAAGTTGTCCAAGGACCCCGGCACTGCCAACATCCCGGTCATCATGATAACCAGCAAGGATGCGGATACCGACAAGATATGGGGTATGCGGCAAGGCGCGGTGGAGTATCTCGTCAAGCCGGTGACAGACAAGCAACTGGTTGAAAAAATTAATGCCGCGCTGGCCGGCTAAATGAACGAAGCGGTGGATCTCGAGGCGCTGGTTGATCAGCCGTTTGCGCTTTTGCAGGAAATGGAGAAACGCAGTCGTGCTGCTGTTGCGGGCAAAGACGCGGGCGAGTTGCCGGAGGAGTGGGTTGGTATCGGTTTTCGGATCGGCCAGGAGCAATTCGTCGCGGACCGCGACCAGGTGCGTGAGGTGCTGATGTTGCCCGAATTGATGACCCGTGTTCCCGGCGCAAAACGTTGGGTACTTGGCATTGCCAATCTTCGCGGTCACCTGCTGCCACTGATCGATCTGAAAATGTTACTGGGCAGCGGCCGGACCACATTGCGTCGCGCGACGCGGGTGATATCGGTCAATCACCGCGATATTCCCGCCGGGCTGGTCGTCGACGAAGTGTTCGGATTTCGACGCTTTACCCGTCATGAATTTAGCGGTGAACCACCGGACACGGCGGTTCGTTGTGATCGTTTTCTGCACGGTGCGTATCAGCGCGGCCAGGATAACTGGCCGGTGTTCGGCCTGTACGACCTGATTGAAAGCGGTTCGTTTCTTCAGGCCGCTGCCGACTGATGGCGCAGCGATTGACAATATGAGTGACTGATTGAAAAGCCATGGCTGAAAATTCCAAGAATGCATCCACTTTTAAAGTTATTACGGCGATTCTGGTCGTTCTTATATTGGCTGCGGCTGCCCTGATGTATCTGCAGCCTGGCAAGGGTGACGGTGTTGATGCGTCACAATTGACGCTCGCGGTGCTGTCGCAAGGCATTCCGTTGCATGCCAATGATGCTCTGGCGGGCGGTGCAAGCGGATTCCAGCGCCTCGAAGCCGACTTGAACGAGCTGCGTTCGTTACGGGGATCGACGTCAGGTGCTCGCAAGCAATGGGACCAGCTCTCCAGGGGTGCCAACGCGGTTCTTGAACGGCGAGCATCTCTGCAGGCGATCCATAATGCCGCGGCCTTTGTGGAGCAGGGTATGCCACGTCTGCTGACGGCGGCCGACGATCTGCTTGACGAGTCCGGCGCAACCGCGATCATCCAGCAATTTCAGCAGCGCGGCGCTGCCTTGCAACGCGCACTCAGTGATCTGCAGCACAGCGCTGACGCAGCGACTGCCGCAGCGGACATCGCCACAAACCTGGTTTTTCTGCGCCAGGTGATCGACGCTTTGTCGGCTGCTGACAGTGACCTGGATGTCGCGGCGCTGAATGCCGGCATCATTGAGGCGACGCTCACGCCCATGGCGGCTGATCTTGCGGAAATCGAATTACAGATCAACCAGGCATTGAGCGGCATTGACGCGCTCGATGGTTTGCGGGCCGATATCGATGCAGTGAACGCTGCCGCCAGCTCACTTTATGATGCTGCACTCTCGGGTGCATCCCGTTCATCCCTGCCCGCCTTCCTCGCGCAGCCCATTATCTGGCTTGGCATGCTGGGCGCTGCATTGATTCTGTTGCTTGTCTTGTTCGTGCTGTATTCAAAGTCTGCCGTATTCGAGCAAATGGCGCGTGTTCAGGCCGAGCAGAACGATCGCAATCAGCAGGCCATTCTCCGTTTGCTGGATGAGCTTGGCAGCCTTGCCGACGGCGACCTCACGGTTGAGGCGACGGTTACCGAAGATATTACCGGCGCGATCGCAGATTCCATCAATTACGCCATCGAAAAATTGCGCGAACTGGTTGCAACAATCAATGAGACGGCAATCCTGGTTGATTCGGCCGCGAAACAGACGGAGAGCATGGCAACCCAACTCTCGAAGGCATCGGAAAATCAGAGTCGGGAAATCGCGGCAGCCACGGAATCCATCGTCTCAATGGCTGGCTCGATCGAGGAAGTATCCGGAGACGCAGAGCGCTCATCCGACGTTGCACGCCATTCCGTGGATGTCGCGCACAAGGGCGGTGTGGCAGTCAGGCGGACGATTGAGGGCATGAATACGATTAGAGAGACTATTCAGGATACGTCCAAACGCATCAAACGACTGGGTGAAAGCTCGCAGGAAATCGGCAATATCGTAGAACTCATCAATGACATCGCCGAGCAAACCAACATCCTCGCACTGAACGCCTCAATCCAGGCCTCCATGGCGGGCGAAGCCGGCCGCGGTTTTGCCGTGGTTGCGGACGAAGTGCAGCGGCTCGCGGAGCGATCCACCAATGCCACCCGGCAGATTGAAGTCCTGGTGCGAACCATTCAGGCAGACACCAATGAGGCCGTGGTCTCAATGGAACGGAGTACGACCGACGTGGTCGGCGGGGCGCTGCTGGCAGAAAATGCCGGTGCCGCACTTGATGAGATCGAGCAGGTGTCCAACCAGATCGCCAATTTGGTGCAAAACATTTCGGGTTCGGCCCGGCAACAGGCCGCTGCTGCCGCAGACGTGACCCGGCGGACATCCAGGCTGAAGGAAATCGGCGATCAGACGGCTCGCGCGACAACCGCGACCGCCGCATCTATTTCAAAGCTGTCAGTGCTTGCGACGCAACTCAGACAGACGGTGGCTGGCTTCACACTGCCTAGCTCGTCACTGGAAACCAGTGCTTTAGCGGGCTCCAGAGCCCCTGTTCCGCAATTATCGGTCGGGGATAAGGCGACGGGCTGATCTCGATGAGCGCTGATTCAGGCATCCAGGAACAGATCAATGCAGACGACGCCGACGACGTGGCGGAAAACGCGCTGGCAGTAATCAGTGTTGAGTTGCTGGAAACCATCCGCAACAGTGAGCTGGCTCTGGAAGATTGCGTCGATGGACGCGGTGGTTCGGCATCGCTGGTGCGCAGTGGCCAATTGCTGCACCAGGTCGGCGGCGCACTGCGCATGACGGAAACCTACGGTGCCGCGCTGCTTACCGAGGAAATGGAGGGTGTCTGCAGTTACCTGGCCAATCTTCGCGCCGGCAAAGGCCGCGAAGACGGGCTTGAGGCACTCACCCGGGCAATGGTTCAGTTGCCTATATACATAGAGCGTTTGCTTGCCGGTGGTCGCGATATCGCTCTCGTCTTGTTGCCGATGTTGAATGATCTTCGTGCAGCGCGCGGGCAGCCATTGCTTTCCGAGAGCACGCTGCTGCTGCTCAATCTATCGCCTTCGAGCAGGCCGGGACGCAAAGGAAAGCGGCCAAAAAGTGACGAAGATCCTGTAAAGCTGGCGGCCAGATTGCGTCCAAGATTTCAGCTGGCGCTGCTCGGATGGATTAAGGGAGGCGATACCGGGCGTTACCTGAGAACGCTGAGCGATGTTGTGGCCAAACTGGAGGCTGCGTCGATTCGTGACGACATGCATCAGCTTTGGTGGGTGGTCGGAGGCTTGCTGGAGTCGTTGCAAAATGGTGGCTTGAAGACTTCCATCGCCCTGAAGCGACTCCTCGGCCAGACCGACCGGCAGATGAAGCGACTCATCGATGAAGGGCCGCAGGCGTTCGACAATCATCCCGTCACCGATCTTCTCAACAATCTCCTGTATTACGTTGCGCGCTCCAGCAATGCAGGACCGCGTATCAGCGAGATTCGTGCCGCATTCAATCTCTCCGAATTACTGCCCGGAGATGAGCAGGTTGAACAGGCAAGGGAAAATCTTGCTGCACCCAGTGCCAAACTGATGCAAACCGTCGCTTCGGCTATCAAGGAAGATCTCGGTCGCGTAAAAGACGTGCTCGATATTTACGTTCGCACCGGCATGAACAAGTCATCGGACCTGGTGCCGCAGCTCGATTTGCTGAAGAAAATCAGCGATACGCTCGGTGTGCTTGGCCTTGGGCGACTGCGCGGCGATGTCAAGCTGGAGATAGACCGGCTGAAAGACGTCGTCAGCCAGGGAGGTGTCGCCGACGAGGAAACCGTCCTGGAGATTGCGTCAACCTTGCTCAGGGTCGAGGATCAACTGGACCAGCAACTCATGCGCCTGATCGTGCCGCGGGAGACCGTGGGAGCCGATGCTGGCGCAGAATTGCCGGAAGATGAAGATGCCGATTACAAGAAGGTCATCAGTGCCGTCATGCGCGAGAGCATCATCAATCTTGCGCGGATAAAAGAAACATTCAGCCAGGGGCTGGAATCGTCCGGAAATTCGTCGGGAATTGACAGCGTCCCGGCTCTGATTCGTGGCATCAAGGCGGGTCTCATGATGCTCAACAAGACGCGGGCGATGGACGTGGTTGGGCGGGCGGGTGAGATATTGATACTGGCCTTGAGCGGCGCCGGGCCGTCGCGCATGACACACAGAGAAACCGATCGACTGGCGGATGCCATTGTCAGCATCGAGTACTACATGGAAACGGTGAAGGCCGGTCGCAGAGAACCCTGGTACATGCTCGACAATGCCGAGGCCTGCCTGACCGTTCTTGAGGAAATGGCCGTTCGCCTCCGGGCGGCGCCGTCCGATGTCAGGGACACGATCGGAGCAAATAAAGGCACACCGACCGAAAAGCCGCACCGTCCTGAGCCGGGTATGCGCGCAACGGAAGTGATGCCAATGCCGGTTGTCGCCAGTGATGCGGAGCACCTGGATCCCGAGCTACTGGAATTATTTATCGAAGAGGCGAAGGAAGAAGTCGCCTCGATCAAACGTCATCTGCCACAATGGGCCGAATCTCCGAACGATATTGAAACGCTTATTACGGTGCGGCGTTCGTTCCACACGCTGAAAGGCAGCGGCCGCATGGTCGGTGCAGAACGCATTGGTGAATACTGCTGGGCAATTGAAAATCTGCTCAACAAACTTATCAATCGAACCTTGATTCGTACCCCGCCGATGATTGCATTCATTCGCGACGCGGCCGACGTTGTCCCGGAACTGATTGAGGAACTCGAGGTTGGTACCGTGCCAACGGCAAATGTCGCGCTCTTCATGGCTCGTAGTAGCGCTTTTGCTGACGGTGATCCGAATGCGGCTGTGCTGACGATATCGACACCGCAAGAACAAGCTCCGGTGGAGGAGCCTGCGGCGCTGGAAATGGATCCGGTGCTCCTGGATATATTCTCCAAAGAGACGACGGGCCATCTAAGCGTGATCCGGGATTACCTGGAAGCATGCAGCGGTTACAGTCCTCCCTTTCAGGTCAGCGACAAGTTGTATCGCGCTTGCCATACGCTGCACGGCAGCACCAACATGGCAAATGTTGAACGTGGTGTTGCCGTTGCCGGCGCCCTCAATCGATTCGTGCGTCGCATCTATGATCACAGGGTGGGTTTCCAGCAATCCGGTCTTGACGTACTCGGTGCGGCGGCGAAGGCGCTCCAAGGCATTGTTGGCGATATTAACAAGGCCGATACCAATCGATCTGACTTCGGCGTATTGATCGAGCACATCAATAAGCTGACCGATGCTGTCCAGCTGCCGGAAGACGTGCAGAAGTCACCGGCAGTATCCGTGGAGCCGGTTGAAGATGCTGCCGCGTCACCTGTCGAAGATATCGCCTACGACGCCGAAATAGCGGCGATATTCTCGGAAGAAGCGGCCGAGCTGCTGCAAGCAGCGGATCGGGCGCTGGCAAACTGGAGCGCAAATAAAGGCGCGAAAGAACACCTCGAGGAACTCAAGCGACACTTGCATACGCTCAAAGGCGGTGCGCGCATGGCTGGCATTGCCGCCATGGGCAACCTGAGTCACGAAATCGAAACTTTGCTGATCGCGCTCGACAGCGGTCGATTAACATCCTCGTCACGACTCGACGAACTCTTGCAGCAGAGCATCGATGAACTGCATCGGATGCGGGACGACGTGATTGCGGGCAAACGGATGGCGAGGGCGACCGAACTCGAGCAACGAATTCGAGCCGTGTGTGCGGGCGGTGAGGCAGCCGAGCAAGCATTGCCGCAAGTCGAAGAGCCGGCTGACGATGTGGATAGCAGCGAATCGGTTTCCGTCGAGTTCACGATCGAGCCGGAAGATACCGTCAGCATGATTATCGTCGATTCGCCGCTGAACGAAGAAATTGCCCGCATGGCACCGGTCACGGAGCGAAGCGAAGCGCCCAGGGAATCATCACCGGCAATAGAAGACGAAGAAGCGGGTGAGGAGCCGATAGTCACACCTGCCGCTGACGAGAATTTGCAAGACGTGTTAACTCTTGAGCAATCGCCGGTCGAGGCAGCGGAGAGTCAAGCGGCGGCCACGACTGCAACAGCCAGTGACGTTCAGGAAGAAATAACGGCAGAAGAGCCCGTCGAGGATGCCCGCCAAGTGGATCGTCGTCAGGGGCCCGCGCGTCAAGCGGGTGATCAACGCCCGGAATTTGCACGTATCGATACCGAGCTTCTTGAGGATTTGCTGAATGCCGCCGGGGAAATCAGCATTTATCAATCACGGCTGAGACAGCAGATAGGAAATATTGAATTCCACGTCGACGAAATGGAACAAACCGTGGCGCGGCTGCGGGAGCAACTGCGCAAACTCGAAATAGAGACAGAAGCGCAAATCATGCATGGGCACCAGGAAACGCTGGTCGTGCAGGATTTCGATCCGCTCGAGATGGATCGCTATTCCAACATCCAGCAATTGTCACGGGCGCTGGCCGAGACCGCGAGCGATATGGCCAGTTTGAAAGACCTGTTGCAGGCGGTGACAACGGAAGCCGAGACGCTGCTTGTACAGCAATCGCGGGTGACGGCCGAGTTGCAGGATGGCCTGATGCGTGCCCGAATGGTGCCATTCCAGCAGCATGTACCTCGCCTCACGCGCCTGGTTCGGCAAGTCGCCAAGGAAGCGGGCAAACGCGTCGAACTGGCCGTTGAAGGGGCATCAGGTGAGCTTGATCGCCAGGTGCTCGAAAAAATGCTGCCGCCCCTCGAACACATGATGCGCAACGCGGTGGTGCACGGTATTGAGTCAGCCGAGGCTCGGCAGGCGGCGGGCAAACCGGCGACCGGGCGCATCACCATACGCCTGCATCGAGACGGTTCGGAAATGGTGATCGATGTCGCCGATGACGGAGCCGGGCTGGACGTTGACGCAATCCGACGCAAGGCATTTGAACGCGGCTTGCTGAAACCGGATGCGAAAGTGAGCGACGAGGAAATCATGAACCTGATTCTGACGCCCGGGTTCAGTACGGCGGAAGTAGTCACGCAAACGGCGGGACGCGGTGTCGGTATGGATGTCGTTGCGAACGAGGTGAAACAGCTCGGAGGATCGTTGCAAATTTCATCCGTGACAGGTCAGGGCACTAATTTCACGGTACGTTTGCCATTTACGCTGGCCATAACACAAGCACTGATCGTGCGGACCGGAGAAGAAATCTATGCCTTGCCTCTGCCCACCGTCGAAGGTGTTGTGCGGATCGCGCGCACAGAGCTTGAGACGATATTGAGCCAGAGCGAGCCCAGCTACGAATACGGCGAGCAAAGCTACCGCTTCCGGCATCTCGGCATGTATCTCGGCGGACAGGCTGCGCAGTTGCCCGAAGATGAATCTCATGTATCCGTCATCCTGGTGCGGGCTGGCGAAAATTCTGCTGCGTTGCTGACGGATGAAATGCTGGCAAGCCAGGAGATCGTTGTTAAGACGGTCGGCCCGCAACTGGCGAGTGTGAAAGGCATTGCCGGCGCGACGATTCTGGGTGACGGCAGCGTGGTGCTGATTCTGGACATCATGGCGCTGGTGCGCGGTGGCGCGCCGATTGCCGAATTGAAAAACGCAATACCGACGCCGACTGACAGCCGGCCACTGGCGATGGTGGTTGATGATTCCATTACCGTGCGTCGTGTCATGGAACGATTCCTGGAGCGCAACGGCTTGCGGGTGGTGACCGCCAGAGACGGTCTCGATGCGATCAGTGTATTGCGTGATCACAAACCGGACATTATTTTGCTTGATATCGAGATGCCGCGAATGGACGGTTACGAATTTGCTTCACACGTGCGTAATGATGAACGCATATCGGACGTGCCGATTATCATGATTACATCCAGAGTCGGTGACAAGCATCGCGCACGGGCCATCGAGATCGGCGTGAATGACTACCTGGGCAAACCTTATCAGGATGCAAAACTGCTGGATGCCGTCACACGCCTCCTTGAAGAGCGCGGCGTGATCTTGCGATGAATGCTGAAGCAGAAGAGCTGTACAGCCTGCTTGTCCCGCTCAGTGATGACCGGTTGATTGTGCCGCGAACCTGCGTTGCCGAAGTCATTCGCTTTACCAAACCCGAGCGTCGCGAAGGCAGCCAGGAATGGATGTTGGGCACCATCGGCTGGAACGGACGTGATTTGCCGGTGGTCGCCTTTGAAGGAACCATCGGCAAAGACGTGCCCGCCATTACCGGTCGTACTCGTATTGTTGTCTTTTATGCGGGCAGCAGCAGGATCAAGAGTGGCCATCTGGGGATCGTGACCCAAGGTTTCCCGCAGCTTGTACGAGTTAACCGCGAGGTGTTACGGCGCGACCCGGCTGAGGGTTGGCCCGAAGGTGCGCCCGTGTTGTGTCGAGTGAAAATGATCAATGAGTTTCCATTGATACCTCATCTGCAAAGGCTCGAGTCCATGATCGTTGAAGAATCGATTCAGGCGTAGCACAAAGGGATCGGATCCGGTCCCTCCTTACAGGTCACCCCACATCGCTTGCAGGATCGCCACGGCGGCTAATGCGGCCGTCTCGGTGCGCAGTGCTCTGGGTCCCAGTGAAACGGCATTAAAACCGGCGTCGAGCAACATTTCAGTCTCCATGTCGCTGATGCCGCCTTCCGGGCCGATCAGGAGATCAATGGTCGATTTCGCTGTGTCGACCTGGTGCAACGAAGTGCCGGCCGACGGTTGCAACATCAAGCGGCATTCTGCCGGTATGTTCGCGCGCAGGAAATCATGCAGCACTGACGGTTCATCAATGACCGGTATCCTGCTGCGACCGCATTGTTCACAGGCGCTTTGCGCAATCTTGTTCCAGTGCGCCAGGCGACGGGAGGCCCGGTCTGCCGGTAATTTGACGACCGAAAATTCGGTCAGCACCGGTGAGATCCGCTGGACGCCGAGTTCGGTTGCTTTCTGGATGACAAAGTCCATGCGCTCTCCGCGGGAAATGCTTTGCACCAGGCGAATCTGCAGGGGCGACTCGACATTGCGCAGGATGGGCGTGCCGGGTCGCAACAAGACCCGTTTTTTGTCGACTTCGGTGATGAGGGATGGGTATTCGTAGCCGCTACCGTCAAAGAGCAAGATCTCACTGCCCGCTTTCAGTCGCAGGACACGGCTGAGATAATGAGCCTGCTCGGCGTCCAGACAGAGCTCCTCGCCATCGGCTATTGGCTGAGGAATAAACAGTCGGTGCCTGGACATGGGGTAGCGCCTCCACAAAGTATTGGTCAGAATATGCGCATTGAGAGCGATCAGGTTCAAGGGTATCAAGACGCAATGAGTGGTACGCAAGAATTGCAATATTCAGTCACGGTCGATGATGGCCTGATACAGCCCGCAGAATGTGAATTATCGCCCCATCAGGATGAGCGTCCGGATGGGTGCAAACCCGAACTGCTTGTTATCCATGGCATCAGTTTGCCTCCCGGTGAATTTGGCGGACCCCATATTGAGCAATTGTTCGCGAATCGCCTGGATTGGGATGCGCATCCGTATTTCTCGGAATTACGTGGCATGGAGGTATCGGCACATCTTCTGATCAGGCGCGACGGTCGATTGCTGCAGTTCGTGCCCTTTCATTGTCGTGCCTGGCATGCAGGCGCCTCTTCGTTCCGGGGACGCAAGCATTGCAATGACTTTTCGATTGGCATTGAGCTGGAGGGCAGCGATGAGACAGACTACGCCGATGCCCAGTACGAGTGCCTCGCCGCTGTGATTCGGGCGCTTTGGCTTGCATATCCTGATCTGAATGCGCGCAGTATCGCCGGGCATTGTGACGTAGCACCCGGCCGAAAAACCGATCCCGGTCCTGCTTTCGACTGGCTGCGCTTGTATGATGGACTCACTGCGTAACTTTTTTGCGCGCGTAAAGACTGAACCGCTATGAATCTGATCGCACTGCTCGTGGGACTGATCGTCGAGCGCCTGGCGACGCAGCTTTTTCATTTGCGACAGCTGCGCTGGTTCGACCGGGTAATTGATGCAGGGTTTCGCCTGGCGCAGCGATTCGACCGCTGGCCCGCAATCATTCCCGTACTGTTGCTGGCGGCGGTACTGGTGTTGCCGGTTTACCTGGTGATGTTCGGTCTTGGCATTGCCTTATACGGTTTCCCTTACATGATTCTTGCGATCATCGTGCTGTTTTTCTCACTGGGCCCGAAAGACATTGGCGAAGAAGTGAGTGAATACTGTCGCGCGATCGAGGCTGACGACGATGAACGCATCCAGATAACGGCCAAGGCCCTGCTTGAAAAAGAGGTGCCCGCGGACCCAATGGAGTGCGTGCGGCAGGTGGAGGCTGCGGTTTTTGTGCAGGCCAATAATCGCCTGTTCGCGGTCATTTTCTGGTTCGTGCTGCTGGGCCCTTATGGGCCACTGGGTGCCTGGGCGTACCGTGTCACCGACCTGATTCGCCGCCGAGCTGCATTTAATGCGATGCGGGGCGGGGATGACGGTGAGGCGGTGCAGCAAATCGCCGTCACCGTGAGCAGGTTGCACGGATGGCTGGCATGGATTCCTGCGCGCTTGACCGTTCTGGGTTACGCGCTGGCCGGAAATTTTGATGGTGCCATCGCCGCATGGCGAGGGGGTGATTCAGGCAAGGCGGGGTCGCCGGGCGAACAGAACGAAAACTTGCTGGCGCGTGTCGGTACTGCGGCCATGGCGGTGGTACGCGAGGATGGAGAGAGTGTCCACGATCGAGGTATACGCGGCGCGACGGCCGCTACCGGCCTCGTTCTGCGGTTGCTCGGCATCTGGGCATTCGTGATTGCTGCGATGACGCTGTACGGCTGGTCTTTGTGAGACGCCTGCGTTCGATCGTATTCATATCGCTATTTTTTCTTGCCCTGCTTTCTGCCTGCACTGACCGGCCGAATTCTACATCCCTGTCTGACGAGGACAACACAGTCCCTTTGCGCATTGTGACGCTGGCGCCGCACCTGGCGGAACTGGTGTATGCGGTGGGCGCAGAGGAGTCTCTGGTTGGCGTTAGTGCGTACAGTAATTTCCCGCAAGCGGTCACAGAACTGCCACAAATCGGCGATGCTTTTCTGATTGACCAGGAACGATTGCTGTTGCTTCGACCGGATATGCTGCTGGCCTGGAAAAGCGGTACCGCAGCACACACGGTGGATGAGTTGCGCGGTCGTGGTTATCGCGTGGAGGTGATTGCCACTGATGCGCTGAAGGACATCGCGGCCGCGCTGAAAACGATTGGGCGATTGACGGGTCATGCGGCGAAAGCAGATTCAGTCGCCGCTGAATTCCTTGCCGACATAAATCGAATGCGCGCCGCTGCCGCATACGATGATGCCATCCGTGTCTTCTATCAGGTTTCATCCCGTCCACTGTATACGGTGAACGGCGATCACTACATCAGCGAATTGATCGAATTGTGCGGTGGTAAAAATATTTTTTCCGACCTCGGTACGCTGGCACCTCTGGTATCGGAAGAAGCCGTGCTTGTGCGTGATCCTGAGGTGATGATCGCAGGCCGAATCTCGCCGGATCAACTTGTGCTAAGTGAATGGCAGCGCTGGCCTGCGCTAAGCGCCAACAGACTGGACAATTTCTTTTATATACCGGCCGACCTGCTTGCGCGACCAACCCCGCGACTGGTGGAGGCTGGAACAATGATATGTGCGCTGCTGGAAAGGGCGCGCATGCACAAGGCTGAGCAACTCGTGACCAGTCTGGTCATGCCTGTTCCTCGAACGGGAGAAATCATGTACGGCTCCGATCCCACAGCACTTCCGCTCCGTTCTCGGCCCGCACCACCTGCCGGGCGATGACGAAAAGCAGATCGGAAAGGCGATTGAGGTAGCGTATTACTTCATCGCGGACATCCTCGTTCCGCTTCAAAGTAACCGTCCTGCGTTCCGCGCGGCGCACGATGGTCCGGGCGACATGGCAGGCGGCGGTTGCGGGACCTCCCCCGGGCAGGATGAAGTCTTTCAGCGGTGGCAGATCTGCATTGAATGCATCCAGGTCTGTTTCGAGGCGATCGACAAAGGACTGCTCGATCGCCGCGTGCCCCGGAATGCACAACTCGCCACCGAGTTCGAACAGGTCGTGCTGCACCGCAACCAGGCAGCGACGAATAGGTTCCGGCAATAATGGTGCCGCAAGGATCGTACCGATCGCACTGTTTGCTTCATCGACCGTGCCGAATGCTTCAACACGTGCGTCGTCTTTGGGGATTCGTCGCCCATCGCCAAGGCCGGTCGTTCCATCGTCGCCGGTGCGTGTGTAGATCTTGCTGAGCCGATTACCCATATGCCTGCCCTTCGTTTGCACGTGCTTATTGTGTTGCCGGGTACGAATGCTGGGGGAAGAGGGGGAGACCTGCGCGCTCCCGACCGGTCGCCCACCGTTGCGGGGGCAGCATCAGGATTCTGCAAATGTGCGTCGTCACCGACTTCCCGTTGAGCCGAAAAAACGTCTATTCAGATTCACCTGGTGCCGGAGCGACAATAGAATTGATACCAGTCG
Source organism: Pseudomonadota bacterium (assembly GCA_022563505.1). Taxonomy (GTDB): domain Bacteria; phylum Pseudomonadota; class Gammaproteobacteria; order Steroidobacterales; family Woeseiaceae; genus JAADHU01. The sequence continues at coordinate 39,655 of JADFNG010000005.1, forward strand.
CTGTCAACAAGCGCTCTTGTTTCCGCGTGCGTCACCCGCCATAGTGCATATTTTTTGCAGGAGTCTGCTGTTGAACGTATCGTTGCCGCAAAATGGGTCCGCAGAATTGCGCGTCGCATTCGAGGCCGTGGCGGCAGCCGCGAAAATCAGTCGCGAATATTATCGGGGAAACTTTACGGTTACCACGAAGGATGACATGACGCCGGTAACACAGGCGGATGTGGAGTGCGAGGAAGCGATAAAACGCATCATTCTGGACGCGTTTCCGGCGCATGGTTTTTTTGGCGAGGAAACGGGGCGGACAAAAACCGATACAGAATTCTTGTGGCTGGTTGACCCAATCGATGGTACCAAGGCGTTTGTCCGCCAGTACCCGATGTTCTCGACACAGATTGCTCTGATGCATGACGGTGAGTTTGTGTTGGGTGTCTCGAGTGGAACGATGTTTGACGAACTCGCGTGGGCGGAGCGCGGGCGAGGTGCCTGGCTCAATGGCGAGCGACTTGCCGTCAGCGACATCGCTGAACTCGGACGAGGGGCGATTTCCACCGGCAATCTGAAATCGCTGGCGCAATCGGACCGGTGGTCGAGCCTGGGGAAAATCGTTGCTACTGCAGATCGTATCCGCGGTTACGGCGATTTTTATCATTATCATCTGCTCGCTGCGGGAAAAATTGACGCTGTTATCGAGTCCGACGTCAATATTCTCGATGTTGCGGCCTTGTCCGTGATCGTCGAGGAAGCCGGAGGCGTGTTTACCGATTTGAACGGCGCCAGGATCGACCTGCAGATTCGCTCGGTGCTGGCCGCGAATGCCGCTATGCACGCGAAATTACTGAGCGAATTACAGGGATGCCTGGGCTGACTCCAGCGCATACATGCTGCTCCTGCATTCGCTGGCGCTGCCGCCGGCGGCGATGAAGAGCGTTATGCCACGCCAGTCAATCGCTTCCATTTTTACCTGGTAAAGTTCTGACAAACGCTCTTCCGAAAGCACGTCTCTGGACTTGCCAAGATGCCAGCGTCCATCGCCGTAAAGCAACAGGCAGCGGTCTGCAAAGCGGGCGGCAAGATTGACGTCGTGCAGGCAGGCAATAATACCGGCCCCGCGTCGGGCCCGCTCGACAAACAGTTCGAGTACATCGAGTTGGTGCTGTGGATCGAGATGATTCGTTGGCTCATCCAGGAGGAAAATTTTCGGATCCTGGGCGAGTGTCTGGGCGATCGCCAGCCGCCTTCGTTCACCACCGGAAAGCGTGGCAATCTCGCGATCGGCTAGTTCAGCCAGGTCCATTTTCTGTAAACAGTCTTCTGCGAACCGCCGGTCTTGCGTGCTTTCCCAGCGTAATGCCTCGATGTGGGGATGACGTCCGATGAGCACCGTGTCGAACACGGTTGCCGGAAAAATGTCCTCGGAATTTTGCGGCAATAATGCCAATCGCTGCGCGACTGCTTTGCGGGAAAAAGCGCCGATCGGTTTGCCCTCGAGTTGGATGCGGCCGGCGTCAGCTTCTCTCAAACCGCCCAGAGTGTGCAGCGTGAGTGATTTTCCGGCGCCGTTTTGCCCGAGAATTGCAATGATCTCACCCGCTTCGAGTTCGAAATCGAGCTCCCGGACCAGTGTTCTGCCTGGCACGCTGACGGTCAGATTGGTGGCCGAAAACAGGGGTTTGGTCGGTGGCGTCATGATCACAGCCTAGCCTGAATAGTGTCGGCTGCCAACGTGAAGACACGCAATACGTTAACCGCGATCAGCGCAGCTGAATTTCCTCGGCCGTTTGTTCGCCAATCACCGCGTAGCGCAAGCTCTTCGGTACCATGGCGTCCAGTTTCGAGATGGCGATGCGACCGCCCATGATCTCGGCATAGCGCTGCGGAAACAGCGGGCGTCGATCGGGTTCGCCGTAGCCGTGTGGAAAAGTGGGATTGCCGTCTGCCGAATCGTATTTGTCTGTTGCTCCGAGCGTGTGCAGAAACTCGTGCGCAATGATAACGTTGTTCCTGCCTTTTTGGCGGCGGCTGGCGAATGCGTTAACAATACCGACCATGCCTTTCTGCAAGCCAACGGAATTCTCGAGATGAAATGCGTCGCTTGGCGAGTGGTAGCGCACGAAAATTCGGACATCGGGTGCCGGGTCATCCTGGTCTTTGGTCACCGAACTTGCCCACCAGCGAATTTTCAGACTCCATAACAGCACACGCCAAGCGGTTGGCTCGCCGCCGAGTGCGGGTGGTTGCTCAGTGATTTCGCGACCCAGTTCGATGCGGACCGGGCGTCTCAGATCGTGTCCGTATTTGGCGATTTCCCGGACGACAAACTCCTCAATACCGCTGAAGGTTTTGACCTTGAGCTTGTCGATATAGCGGCTGCTTACATCACTGCCATCGGCGTTAATCGGATAAATTTTTACCCACAGACTGCTGTCCCAATCCGTGCTTCGCGCCTGCGTGAGTAGGGTGCTCACGGCAACGAAGAAAAGGACAAACAGCAAGATACCTATGCGTATGGCTTTGAACATCAGCGGACCTCAGCACCAATGTGACCGGTGGCGAATCCCCTATTAAGCTCCCGAACAGGTGCCGGCCACAGTGTGGGAGTCCCAGTTTTTGTTACTGAAGCTGGGGCGCGTGCCGCGCCTTGCTGGCTTGCTCGTACGCATAGGCAATTTGAATGATCTGCACCTCACTGAAAGCGCCGCCGATAAACGATATGCCCACCGGCAGCCCAAACACGTACCCGGACGGTACGGTGATGCTTGCGTACCCCGAAACGGCGGCTAACGCCGAGCTGCCAACGCTGAAATGATCGCTGTTGACATGATCGGTCATCCACGCCGGGCCATTGGTTGGCGCAACCAGGGCATCAAGCTTATGCTGCTGCAATGTCTTGTTTATTCCGTCCTGTGCAATTCGTTTGCTGGTCTCCAGCGCCTCGAGATAGGCCGGCTCCGTCAGCGGACCTTTGGCCTCCGCCATAATCATGATGTCCTGGCCGAAAAATGGCATGACGGTATCCGCATGCGCCGTATTGAACGCAATTATTTCCGCAAGCGTCTTCACCGGAGCATTTGAATCAGCCAGGTAGCCGTTGAGGTCCGCTTTGAATTCGTACAACAGGACTTCATATTCGGCAGCACCCATACCGTCCGTGTCGATCTCAATCGGGTCGACGATGACGGCGCCTTTGGCGCGGAGCAACTCCACTGCGCGGTCAAAATTATCATCGATATAGGGATTGTCGCCGGCGCCCGAGTAGCTTCGAATGACTCCGATGCGCTTGCCGGCCAGGCCATCTGTACTCAAGTTGTCGGCGTAATCTGTCGACGGTGTTCCTCGTCCGGCCGTCGCAGGATCCGACGGGTCGGCAGCACTCATCGCCGCAAGCATGAGTGCTGCGTCCCTCACTGTGCGTGCCATCGGGCCAGCCGTATCCTGACTGTGGGCAAGTGGAATAATTCCGGCGCGGCTGACGAGGCCCAGGGTTGGCTTGATGCCAACAATGCCGTTGATTCCCGCCGGACAAATCACGGACCCATCGGTTTCGGTACCAATGGCAAGTACGGCGAGATTGGCCGCAACTGCGACTGCAGAACCGCTCGATGATCCACAGGGGTTCCGGGCAGTATCGTAGGCGTTGCGTGTTTGTCCACCGATACTGCTCCAGCCGCTGGACGAACGGGTTGAACGAAAATTCGCCCATTCACTGAGATTTGTTTTCGCGAGAATAATGGCACCGGCATTGCGGAGTTCACGGACGAGAAACGCATCCTCAGCAACGTGGTGATCGGCGAGCGCGAGTGAACCGGCAGTGGTTGCCAACGAGTCACCCGTGCCGACGTTTGCCTTCAAAACAATCGGGATACCATGCAACGGTCCGCGTATCTTGCCGTTTCGTCGTTCAGCATCGAGCGCATCGGCAATGGATTGCGCATCTGGATTGATCTCAATGATCGAGCGGAGTTCGGGCCCGGAGCGATCGATGGCATCAATGCGTTTCAGGTAATAGTCGACGAGTTCTCTTGCAGTCAGTGCGCCTGACTCCATCGCATCTTGCAGCATGCTGATGTCGAACTCATCATATTGGTTTGCCGCCGCTGCTGGCTGAGCTGCGCAAGCCAGTAGTATCAAGCTTGTGATGCCAGTTAGAAAAATGTGTCGATGCATGATTTTTTGTCCCACGGTTCAATAATAAAATGTGCAAACCAAAGCTTTTCTAGATGGGCTTGCGGAATCTCAATACAAAACGATCTGTCTTGCCGCGTGTTTCCGGAGCGAATACGTTCTTCGCATAATCATCGTCGTCATTGCGAAGAATATCGCTGCGCCCGTCAAGGATAAACCCAGCCGCTTCCACCTCGCGTATGACGAGATTCACATCGATACGGTGCGTGGTGTTACCGGTCTCCGCGGGCGAATCCGGTGCCGCATTGTGATCGACGATTCCGAGTACGGCGCCGCTCTTCATGCCCTTGTACAGTTCGGCGAGCAATTTCGGGCCATCGATGAGCGGCCATCCGTCGTCTGCTCCATCGTAGTAAATGTCGTGGTACGCCAGAATCATTGTCACGGCATCGTAGGTGTCGGCTTCAAGCGCAAGCTCATTATTTTCCGCCATGAGTATCGATGTGTTCGGCAGCCGATTGTCCAGGTAGCGCGCGCTTGATTCCTCGCCGGAAAAACTCAAATACGCTTTGTTACTCTGCGCCGTTATCTTTCCATCGGGTCCGACCACGTTGGACAGTATCTCGGTGTAATACCCTCCGCCGGAAAACATATCGAGTACGTGCATACCGGGTTCAATGGCAAAAAATTCCATGACTTCAGCTGGTTTTCGGCCTGCGTCCCGAGCGACATCAGCGGGCGTGCGCTGCGCGCTATTGACCGCGCTTCGATAGATATTTTCCGTTAACGCGGCCGTAGCCTGTGTTGGCTCTTCTGCCGTCTTCGTCGTTTCAGCAGGTTCGGGTGCATTGCAGCCGCTGACAACAAGCGCTGCAATTATTGCTATCGATTTGAACGTCATTGCTGCAATCTCCAAGCATCTTGATGGCGTGATCTTACGCGACAATGGCTTAAGGAACCTCTGATCTATTCGTGAACTCGTATCTTGGGCCCAAAATATCCAGCTTCGGCGTTGCGAAGCTTCGCAATGACCATGGGCCAATAAAAAGCCCCGCAGCGGATGCGGCGGGGCTAATATCTCTTTTTTACAAAAGAGGTAACTGGGAATTCGGCAACCAGATACTTACCTGTCGTTATTATTATCGGATCCGGATCTCATTATTTTTATTGTTTTTGTTCTTCTGGCGTCTAAATCCTGGCTGTACCGATCGTTCAATTACCAAGTCCAGTTACATTTCGCTTGGGCGTGATCTTAAAAGCAAGTCTTGTGCCAGAGTTCATAAAATTTATAATTATCATTCGCTTATCGTAAATCGCAGAAGCAGATGATTAACACGCCGAGGCGATCTGTAAAATCCCCCGACAATTTCCACCAGATAGGCAAAATACTGCCTATAAACAACAGCTTGTAAGATCTTGCAAAGTGAAAGTTTTCCGCCTGGACTAAGGATATGCAGGCTGTGAAATCGCCATCTTATGTCTCCTCGACGCCTGCATTGGGCTGCGGGTATTTCCCGCGTGTATTTTGTCAAATTATTCGACGCTCTCGGTCATCTGCGCCCGCTCCAGGAGGCTGACCAGACTGAAAAATCGCCCATTGCGGACCACCGCGATAATGTTCAGTGCATCCGCTACATTGATCAGCGGATCGCCGGATACCAGGATCAGGTCCGCACGTGCGCCGGGTGTGATTTGACCGATTTTGCCACCGAGGCCAAGAATCCGCGCCGCATTCCGGCCCGCTGCCTTGAGCACCTGGTCGCCGCTCAGGCCTGCTGCCGATAATGCTCGCAATTCGGCGTGCAGTGCGAGTCCGGGCGGCATTCCATTGGGCTTGCTAGCGAGAACGATCGACGACAGGCCTACGTCGATTTTCGGCATCGAGGTCAGGCGGCGGCGCGTCAAAACCTGGCCGCGGTATCGCGATGCCTGTCTCGAGCGGTAGAGTGCGGCCAGGCCGGGAGTACCTTCCCCCGCGAGCCCCGAAAGCAGCGCAAGCGGATCGCCAATCGGCGGACCCTGCCTGTCCTGGTAGCGATTGCCAAGCGGAGACGGCGGCATCGTGTTCGCGGCGAGCAGCAGGCTCGCACCGATGCTCCGCCCGACAACCCTGTTTTCGGCCAATACCGGCGTGCCGCGTTCTTGCCAGAGTTGTACCTGCTCGCGTTGTTCGGGATCTCCGCGGGCTTCTGCCGTCACGGCGATAAGATAGATCGGTTCCTCGACTTCCTGCGGTGTCAGTGCCGCAAGATTTGCGGCACGCAATATTCGAGGTCCGGGGTATTGTTCGTCATCCCACATCTCGAATTCCTGCGTCGATGCAGCCGTGGACACGAGGGTGGTCACGCCGTAGGCCAGCAATTCGGCGCCGCTGCGGGTCGGTGGCCCATCCGGTAGTGCCGAGTAAGCATCGATGAAACCGGGTAGCAGGGTCGCACTCCCCACATCGAGTACGGTGATCTCCGGCCAGTCCTGGCGTGGCACCACTGCTGCAATGATGCCGCCATCGAGGAGGACATCCATGCTGTCGCGGTAGCCGCGAGCAAGCCCGTCGAACAGGCGCGACGAACGTATGACGAGTTTTCCCGACGGAGGTGTGAGCAACGGTAAATCGTGCTCGGCAATGGTGAATCCCGGACGCGGATCGGGCTTGCCAATGGTTGCGCGAAAGTTGATCCGACGGGATCGCCACTCACCGAAGCCGCGCGTTTTTATCCGTCCATCGGCTGTGTAGTAAAGGTGGTTCCGATCGAGCCAGCTCACCGGCGCCAGAAAATAATCTTCACTGCCGCCAAGTTCTCGTTCAAGCACGGGTTCGGACAATATGGCCATCTGCAAAGCATAGCCGTGCGCTGACTTTTTGAGAAAAGTGATCAGCGTGCCATCGGGTCGCCAGGACGGAGAGGCCAATGGCGTGTCGGACACGATCAGGTCAGTGTCCGGTTCACCAAAGCGACGCAAAACCAGCGTCCATGTATTGCCCTCATGGTGGATGTAAGCAAGGTGGCGACCATCCGCCGACCAGGCGGCTTCAGTCTCATCACCAGGTTTGTCACTCAGCCGCCATTCCATGCCTGTATGCAGGTCCAGTTCCCAGATGTCGAGGCCGCTGTTGCGGCGCCACGATGAAAAAATAATGCGCTCGCCGTCCGGATGCCAGGCGGCTTGCTGGTAACGTTCCTCGGGCTGCCCGAGCTGGATGCTGCGTCCCGTGGCGACCTCGGCGAGCCATAACTGGCTCGTGTCGATCCCGGTGGTTTGATACAGAATCTGCAATCCGTCGGGGGACCAGCGGGGACGCCTGGCCGGCAGCACAGTATCGATTAACTTCAATGCCGCACCGCCGGCAGGCGGCAACAGCCAGATGCTGCCAAAAAGATCCATCGCAATACGCCCATCGGTGCGCGAGACGTCCGCCGCCAGGTGGTCCCCTTGCGTTGCGATAATCTGACCCGCAACAGGCTGGCTGAGCAAGAGCAATACGAGCCAGAGTGCCGTGCGCATGCTCATTCAGGGTTGCAGTCGGGTGCCGGTCCAGGCGGTGACGCTGAATTCGCCTTCGGCTTTGCGGGTCAGTTTTCTCGTCCATAAGGCACGGTCGTGAATGCGATCCGTGCCCTCGATCCATAACTCGATGCTGGACGCCCAGATTCGCATGCCGCCCCAATGCGGCGGGCGGGCAATCGCAGCGGAGTCTTCCGCAACCCGCGTGCCGTGGTCCTCGGCCAACGACACACCCTGTTCTGCAGCACGGCCGCGGATCTGCCTGATCAGTGCCTCGTGGGATTCGATTGGCCGGCTTTGATCGCTTCCCCAGGCGCCAAGCTGGCTGCCTCCATCGCGCGATGCGAAATAGGCATCGCTTTCCGCTGCCGGTGATTGTACTGCGGTACCATCGATACGGATTTGTCGTCCCATGCTGTCCCAGTGGAACAAAACGCAGACATTGGGGTTTTGCTCCATTTCCCGGCATTTGTGCGATTGGTAATTCGTGTACATGACCAGGTAGCCCGGGTCTGCTTCAAAGGACTTGCACAGCACAATGCGGGCAGAGGGCTTGCCATCCGAACCGACCGTTACCAATGACATTGAATTCGGGTTGCGCTGAACCTTGTCGCTTGTCGCTGCCGCCAACCAGGCGGCCGCCCAATGCATCGGCTCCGATGGCAGCGTCTCGGGGAGATGATCAGCAAGATATTTGTTGGCCACGCAGTACTCCGGTATCAGTCTGGATATGTATGTCATCACGCTCGCTAACGATTGCGCCGGAGAATATCAAACCGTCGCTTGCCGTTCAGCCCCGGAGAGTGTGAATGCATCCGCATGGCAGATGCCCGTGGCGACGATTCGCAGCAGCACCTCGCCTTCTTTGGGCCCGGCGATGTCAATTTCTTCAATTTCGAGGGGTTTGCCTGCTTCCCAGGCTACGGCGGCACGGGTTTTCATTCAATAGTGGCCTTTGCTGTGAGTGGCGTTGCTTGGGTTTTTATAGTCGCATGATTGTGTTGATGGTGCTACGGACACGCGTGTCCTTGATTGTGGCTCGCCAGTTCGTACATTGATGGTGGGCCCGGGCCATTTGTCGATAGAATACCTACCTTGTTGGACCACTAGTCAACTAGAAGGATTGACAAAAATGAGTTTGGAAAAACTGCGCGAGCGACTGTCGGCACTGGACGTTGAGCTCATTTCGGTGATTGCGGAAAGGCAGCGAGTGGTCGCCGAGATCGGTCGTGACAAACGGAGCAGGGGGCAGGCAACGCGGGATTATCAGCGCGAGAAAGTTGTCCTGAGTCGGGCGCGGGAACAGGCGGAAGCGCACGGCATCGATCCGGGTGTCGCCGAGGACATCATGAGTCTGCTGATTCGATCGTCATTGACCAGCCAGGAGCGTGATCGGGTGGTTGCCGAGGGCAAAGGGGATGGCCGTACGGTGCTGGTGATCGGCGGTTTGGGCAAAATGGGTGGCTGGTTCGTGGACTTCTTTCGTTCGCAGGGGTTTGTGGCGGATATTGCGGATCGGCGGGTTGAGTCAGGGCCCGGTCGATGCAGGGATTGGCAGGATGCGCCGTTGGATTACGACATTATTGTTGTGGCAACACCGCTTGCCATTTCGGCCGGTATTTTGGAGGAGCTTGCTGAGCGCAGGCCGAGCGCGCTGATTTTTGACATCGGCTCACTCAAGACTCCGTTGCGCAGCGGTCTCAAAGCGCTGTTCGATGCCGGCTGCAAAGTCACGTCTTTGCATCCGATGTACGGTCCTGGAACGAAATTATTATCCGGGCGCCACCTCATTTTCGTTGATGTCGGCGTGCCGGAGGCAACCGCTGCAGCCAAAGAGCTGTTTGCTGCAACGATGGTCGAGCAGCTGGACATGGCGCTGGACAATCACGATCGTCTTATTGCCTATGTACTGGGATTGTCCCATGCCTTGAACATCGCCTTCGTAATGGCGTTGGCCGAAAGCGGCGAGGCGGCACCGCAGCTCGCGAAGCTGTCGTCGACGACCTTCGATGCCCAGTTGCTGGTCTCCGCGACGGTGGCCAGTGACAACCCGCATCTCTATTTCGAGATCCAGAACCTCAACGAGTACGGACTTCGCCCCCTGGAGGCGCTATGCCAGTCCGCCGATAAGATTCGCAAGCTGGTCGCCGCGGGAGACGAGTCCGGATTCGTTGCCATGATGGAAAAGGGACGTGCCTATCTGGCGACGCGGGAGTAGGGGCTCGTCGCCATGCAGCGATTTGCGCGTAATTTGCCAGGCTGGAGCCTTTAGTCAGCGACACGGAGTCACGTTTTTTGGTAAAAGATGCTATTGGGGGAATCGAGCGGGAAGCGATGGAATCGCAGGATAAGCTGACAGCAGAGCTTGCGCGTGCAAAACGCCTGTTAGCGGTGCTCACCGAAGAGGTCGAGAAAAATGGCGACATCTTGCAACGATCCCAGCAGCGTGAGCTGGCACTGCTGCAAGCGGACGATCTTGCGGCTTTGTTTAAACAACTGCTGTTTGGCCTCAAAGAAAGCTACCGCCTGGATGCGGTTACGGTGGTCCTGTGCGATCCGGATCACGATATTCGGCACCTCCTGCTTGCCACCGGGGCAGGCATGGATGAGTTTCCAGGGCTTATTTTCATTGATGCGCTGGCCGGACTGTCGCCGCAATATGTCGCCCTGAGACACCCTTGGCTCGGCGCCTATTCCGCGCCAGATCATCAGCTGATTTTGCCGCAAACGGAGACCAACGCGTCCATTGCGATGATTCCGCTGCAACACAAGGGAAAACTTCTGGGGAGCATCAATTTCTGCAGCGCAGATGCCGAGCGCTTCACGCCCGTATATGCCATCGATTTTTTCGATCATCTCGGTGTGATCGCCTCATTTGCACTGGAGAATGCCGTTAACCGGGCTCGTTTGCGGAGAAGTGGCTTTACGGATGTTCTGACGGGGTGGAACAATCGTCGTTATCTCCAGGTGAGACTGGTCGAAGAATTGGCGCGTGCCAGGCGGGACGCCACAATGTTGATCTGCCTGATGCTTGATATCGATTATTTCAAGCGGATCAACGACACCTTCGGCCATGCCGCCGGCGATGAGGTGCTCAAGGAAATTGCACAGCGCATTGAGTCGCAGGTTCGCGCGAGCGACGTGGCTGCGCGCTATGGTGGTGAAGAGTTTGTCATTCTGCTGCCGAATACGGACGCGGCGTCCGGGGAGTTACTGGCCGAACGCATCCGTACCGAGATCGCATCGATACCTGTCGATATTGGCAGGCAGGAGGGCGTGACAGTGACAGTATCGATTGGTATTGCCGGCATAGCGCCACAACGGGACGATCTGGATCTCAAGACGGTCGGCGAGTCGCTCATTGCACGCGCCGATGTTGCACTGTATCGAGCAAAATCAGCCGGGCGTGATCAGATCGCGGTGGATACAGAGGGATAAGCTGCCGATGTGCGGTTTGAGATCAAGCAGCAAAGTGGGTGTTTTGGTGGCAGTTGCCTGCCTGACCGTGGCATCCTGCAGCCCGGATAAAGCGGCATCGGACGCCACATCCGCGGCCGTCCAGCCATTGATTCTCTATTCGTCATTGCCTGCAGAAAGAGTCCAGGTCATTACCGCGGCGTACACTGAGGCGAGCGGTGTTGCGATGCATTACATGCTGGATTCCCCAGCCGTTCTCATCGAAAAACTCGTGACCAAAGCCCATCGGCCTAGCGCGGATGTGCTTCTCATTGCCGATGTTGGCCTGCTCGCAGTGGCAGTGGAAGCCGATGTTTTGCGGCCGACGCGGGCAGCCAGCATAGCGGCCAATATTCCGCTTGCCCTGCGCGATCCGGACAACTACTGGTTCGGACTATCCTTGCGAGCCATCACCATAGTGTATGACACCCGCTCGGTTGATCCCGCGAAGCTCGGCGGCTATGCATCGCTGGGCGACGAGGAGTGGTTGGGGCGAATCTGTTTGCTGAGTTCGAAGGCTGAAAGCAGTCAGACGCTGGTCGCGTTTTTAATAGCGGTTCTTGGAGATCGCAATGCCGAACTCGTTGTCCGGCAATGGCGCAAGAATCTTGTGCGCCCGGTATTCTCGAATGGGCGTGATTTGTTGCTGGCAATCGAGGCGGGGGTTTGTGAGGTGGGTATTGTTGGCAGCGATGCAGTTGCCGAGTTCGCCGCAGATCCGCGTGTGGGGCATGTCGCATCCTATTGGCCGTCGACGGCTGACGGTGGTGTCGTGTTGAACCTGACCGGCGCAGGCGTGACGCGTCATGCGTCAAATCCGCAAAGGGCCGTTGCGTTTCTTGAATGGCTGGCGGCGCCGGACGGACAGAGGATTCTGAATTCTTCGGGTCGGGACTACCCTGCCAATCCACGGCTCGATGCATGGCCGGAGTTTGATATTAGCCCCGTCGATTCGGCGCGGCTTGGTTACCTGCTGCCGGACGTATTGAGATTGGTCGAGCGTGCCCGCTATCGGTGATGCCGGGGTCGCGTGTCAGGTCATGCTTCCACACAACCGCTGATAGAAAAATTGTAGGCGCGTGACCCGACACGCGATCCGCATGAACATGCAGTCAGGACGGCTTCTTGCCCCGATTCATTAATAACAGGAACAGCGGCACGCCGATTGCTGCGGTGAGGGCGCCGACCGGTAATTGACGCGGTGCCAGCACAGTGCGGGCCAGAGTGTCCGCGACGACCAGCAGAGAGCCACCAGCCAGTGCGGCGGCTGGAATCAGGACACGATGTTTGCTGCCCGCCAGGAGACGAATAAGATGCGGAATGACCAGCCCGATAAACCCGATGACGCCAACGGCAGTTACCGACACGGCCGTTGCCAGCGCCGTGACGGCAAAAATAATGAGGCGCACAGGCACCACAGGCAGACCCAGTATGGCCGCCGGCAGATCACCCCGGGAAAGAACATCGAGGTGCCGGGCACCGGCGACACCGGCGAGCGTGAGAACGGCCAGGAACCAGAGCAGTCTCTGCGGTGCGTAAGCGTAGCTCAGGTCTCCCATCAACCAGAAAAGCATGCCACGCAGATTTTGCTCCGGGCTTAACGCGAGCAGCAGCGTCGTCGCAGCACTGAGTCCGGCAGCAAGTACGACGCCGGTCAACAACAGCCGTGTCGGCGTCCAGCTACCCGTTCCCTGGGCGATCGAAAATACCAGTAGCGTCGCTGCCATGGCGCCGCAAAAAGCGGCAACATCGATCCAGGCAGCCCCCCATCCGAGCATCATGCCCATAAGGGCGGCAACGGCTGCGCCACCCGAGGTACCCAGGATATAAGGCTCCGCAAGCGGGTTTCGGAGCAATACCTGCATCAGGACGCCGGCGACCGCTAGCAGGCCGCCGACCGCATAGGCCGTCAACGCCCGCGGGACACGCAATTCGAATACCAGTGAGCGAATGTTTTCCGCGCCTCCAAACAACGACAGCCAGGCATCGTAAGCGCTTATTTGAGCGCTGCCGGACAACAATGCGATCAGCAGCACGCCCGCTGATAGCAGCGTCAGGCCGGTAAAAAGTGCGCCGGGACGGGTCATTGATTCGGTTCCTTTACAGAAATCAGGTCGGCACGCCGTGATGGCAGGCTCACAGCACTAGCATACAGGCGAGAACCTGCGGCGCGAGACGACAGGCAAAAGTACCGTCTGGACACAAAGTGAGATTTATGCAAAATGAATAGCTACTTATGAGTACCGATCAGATCGATTCAGACGGCTTCCGGGCGAACGTTGGCATTATTCTCGCCAATGACAAGGGCGCCTTATTGCTGGCCGGCCGCCTGGGCAGCAAGGGCTGGCAGTTCCCGCAGGGCGGCGTGCACGTGAGCGAAAGTGCCGAGGAGGCAATGTATCGCGAGCTGTATGAAGAGGTGGGCCTGGTGGCAGAGGATGTGCAGATCCTGGGTGCCACGACGGACTGGCTCAAGTATCGTTTGCCGAGGAAATATGTGCGCCGCAACAGCAAACCGCTGTGCATCGGGCAAAAACAGCGCTGGTTTCTGTTGCGTCTTCTGGGTGCCGATGACAAGGTTTGTCTGAATCGTTGCGAACGCCCGGAGTTCGATCGCTGGCGGTGGGTCGACTTCTGGCGCCCGGTAAACGAGGTCATCTATTTCAAGCGGCGCGTCTATGTGCGCGCGCTGCAGGAACTCGGGCCGCACCTGCATCCGCAAGGATTGCCGCCCCGCCCCCGGTGGTGGCCGCAGCGTTGGCACACGGTATTCGACGAAGATGCCGAGCGGGCGCCGCAAGATTAGGGCACTGCCGAAGACTTAAGGAGCCTCTGATCTATTCGTGAACGCGTATCCTGGCTGTAAAATATCCAGCTTCGGCGTTGCGAATCTTCGCAATGGCCAGCCATTACGGGCGATCCGCGCCTTGAATCTGAATATTTTGACTCCCAATCTACTTCGCCCAGAATAAATCAGAGGTTCCTTAAGACGGTTTTACAATCGCCAGCGCAATAATCACCAGCAGGAACAACACCGGAATTTCGTTGAACCAGCGCATGCCCCTGGTATTTTGCGTTTGGTATCCGTTTTGCAGCTGTTCGATCCAGAGCCAGCAGCGGAAATGGAAGACGCTGAGGCCAAACAGGAACAGAACTTTGACCTGAAACCAAGTTTGCTGCATCAATCCCGGATGCAGCCACAGCAGCACGAGACCGAAGACGAGCGCAAGGACGGCACCGAGCGTCATGATGGCGAACAGTCTTCGTTCCATGACTGTGAAACGACTGCGCCCCTGTTCATCGTCGGCCTGTGCATGGTAAATAAACAGTCGCGGCAGGTAGAACAGGCCGGCGAACCAGGTCACCATGAAGGCCAGGTGCAGTGCCTTGATCCAAAGATACGCTGAATGCTGCATTCAGGCTTGCCTCCCAGGCTGTTGCCAGTCTGATATATAACCAATTTCGTGATCTGCTGCACTTCTGTTTGATCGTGTCGCCGCGTACCATACTGGATTCTCATGGTTTGAGGTACGACGGTGGTGGCAGCAAGAAATCCAGCAAACATCAGCGGTATTCCGGTCTGGCTGCTTAGAGGCGGGATTCTGCTGGCGCTGGTCGCCGGTGGCTACCTGGTTTTCGAGTTGGGTCGAATTCAGGCGAGTTACAGCATTGTCGACAGCTTTGTGGAACGGCAGGTCTTTCACGAGGAGATTACCGGTCTTGAGGCGCAAATTATCGGGCTTAATGAGGAAGTGACGCTGCTCGAAACCCATCGCGATATTGATCGGGAGGCCTACAGGGATGTCGAGGTCAACCTCACCGAATTGCAGCGAAAGATTCAGGAGCAGAGTGACGCGATCGCATTTTATCGTGGCATCGTGTCACCGGCAGACGGCGGGCGTGGCCTGCGCGTGCAGAATCTCAAGCTGAAGAAGGGCAAAGAGGAGCGCTCGTATATTGTGCGACTGGTGCTGATTCAAGTTATGCAGCATGATCGTTCCGTGAAGGGTAATGTGAACTTTAGTATTGAGGGTGAGCAGGACGGCGTTGCCACGACGTACACGTTGCAGCAGCTTGTTCCACCTGATGAGGACAGCAACTGGCCATTTTCTTTTCGATATTTTCAGGACTTCGATCGGAAGGTTGTGTTGCCGGACGGGTTTACGCCGGAACGAATCAATATTGAAGTGAAATCGCGAACCAAGTCGATCGCCAGTATTGAGCAAAGTTTTCTTTGGCAGACAGGCCAAAGCTAAGGAACCTCTGATCCATTCGTGGACGAAGTAGATTGGGAGTCAAGATATTCAGATTCAAGGCGCGGATCGCCCGTAATGGCTAGCCATTGCGAAGATTCGCAACGCCGAAGCTGGATATTCTGCAGCCAGGATACGAGTTCACGAATGGATCAGAGGTTCCCTGAAGGAGGAATTGCATGTTTGGGCGAAAACAACGCCGGCACAGCGTGATAGACACGCTAATCGGCTCGAATTCAAAGGTAAATGGCGATCTGATTTTTCACGGTGGCTGCCACATTGACGGTGCCGTTAAAGGCAGTGTTTCTGCCGATGCCGATTCCGATTCTGCGCTCAGTATTTCGCAAGACGGATCCGTTGAGGGCGGCGTATCGGTTCCTTATGTCGTATTGAAGGGCATTGTGCGCGGTGACGTCGTCGCATCACAGCGAGTGGAACTGGGCTCGACAGCGCGTGTCATAGGAAATGTGTACTACAATCTGATAGAAATGGCGATTGGCGCCGAGATTAACGGTAAACTGGTGCATCAGCCGGAGGGCCAGGTGCCGCTGCTTGAGCAGGAAGCAAGCAATGCGCCGTCAGCGATGCCGGCACACGGCACCAGTTAAGAGAGAGCAGAGAAAATCATGGCAACAACGACACCAACCATCGGCTCAACAGGGGTTCCACCTCCACTGGTTTTTACGGACGCAGCGGCGGACAAGGTGGCTGAACTGATCCGGGAAGAAGATAACCCCGAGCTGAAGCTGCGAGTATTCGTCAGCGGCGGCGGCTGTTCGGGTTTTCAGTACGGCTTTACCTTCGATGAGAAAATCGAGGAAGGTGACAGCCGGGTTGAAAATCGCGGGGTTACCTTGATCATTGACCCGATGAGCGTGCAATACCTGATGGGTGCCGAGATTGATTACAAGGAAGATCTCCAGGGTGCCCAGTTCGTAATCCGCAACCCGAATGCAGCCACCACATGCGGCTGCGGCTCGTCCTTTTCCGTATGATGGAACGTCATTCCTGGTTCCGGTCAGCGGGGTTAGTCAGGGAGTAGACCATATTCAACGTCGCTGCCGATTCGACGGCACCCGCGGCCGACAGGCACTCTGCCCCCGAGGTCCTCGCTGCCGTTGACCTGGGCTCCAACAGTTTTCACATGATCGTCGGCGAGCTGCGCCACGGCCAGCTCGTCATAATCGACCGCCTCAAGGAAACGGTGCGCTTGTCGGAGGGTCTTGACGAGAGCGGTGAACTGACGCGCGCTGCGCGCGACCGGGCGCTTGAATGTTTATCGCGCTTTGGCGAGCGGTTGCGTCATATCCAGGCATCGAATGTACGCGCGGCCGGCACCAGTACTTTTCGTCGCGCCAAAAACAGCCACGTGTTTTGCAAAGAGGCTGAGCAGGCGCTGGGTCATCCGCTGGAAATCATATCCGGCCTTGAAGAAGCACGGCTAATCTATGCCGGCGTGACGCATAGCATGCCACCGCATGATGGTTCGCGCCTGGTACTGGACATTGGTGGTGGCAGCACAGAGCTAATTCTTGGGGAGTCAAACAGACCCCGTGCGCTCGAAAGCCTGCATATGGGCTGCGTCGTCATGACCGAACGATATTTTGGAGATGGCAGGGTCAGTCGCGCTGCATTTGATAAAGCACGACTTGCGGTTCGCCTGAAGCTACGACCGGTGAAGGCATTCTTTCGTGACACGCCCGGGATCGAGGTAATCGGCACATCCGGAACGATCCGGGCGACAGAAACGGTGGCACGGGAACTGGGGCTTATTGAAGCGGAACTGACGCGCAGCGCAGTGCAGCAGTTGATTGAACGCTTGTGCGAATTCGATCTCATCGCGTCTGTTTCGCTGCCCGGTCTTCCCGAACGGCGTGCGCAGGTCTGGCCGGGAGGACTCGCCATTCTGGTCGAATTGCTGGGCGTGCTTCGCATCGATCGGCTCAGGACATCCGACGGCGCTCTTCGTGAAGGTCTCCTGTACGACAGCCTGGGACGATTGCAACATGAAGATGCGCGCGAACGCAGCGTGCAAGCGCTTGCCCGGCGTTACAATGTTGATCCTGGGCAGGCGCAGCGTGTCGCCGAAACTGCCAATGGTCTGCTCGGGCAGTGTGCCGGCGATTGGGATCTGGCCTCACCGCTGGTAACACGCATGCTCAAGTGGTCGGCGCTCCTGCACGAGATCGGGCTGGATATTTCCCACGACGGCTTTCATCGGCACGGTGCTTATATCGCCGCCAATGCGGACCTGCCTGGATTTCCCCGGGCAGAGCAGCAATTCCTGGCATTTCTGATCGCCAGCCAGAGGCGGCACATCGATGAAGATCTGCGCCATGAGCTGCCGTCGAAATGGCAAGGAAAGGCTCTGCGGTTGTCTGTGGTTCTGCGCCTGGCCGTTCTGTTGAATCGAAGTCGCAGTAACGCGGCGTTACCGGAAATCGAATTTGATGTTGCCGAGAATGGCCTGACCCTCGGTTTTCCGGATGGCTGGCTGGAGCAGAATCCGCTGACTCGCGCCGATCTGGAAAGAGAGAAAGATTACCTGCTCAGCTCGGGGTATGCGCTGTCTGTTCGCGTGCCTGCTGAAATATCAGGTTGATGATTTACTGAGAGTGGCGAGCTTGTTGAGGAACGAATCCTGCGCCGATTTGGGTGCGTCGCTGCCGGGGCTTAATTTTTCGTAAGTGCCATCTTGCCGCAGCTCCCAAGCCTGGCAATTATCGGCGAGAAATAATTCGAGATCTGCTTTCAGGCGATCTTTAAGCGGGCGCTGGCGTATGGGGAAACAGGTTTCCGTGCGACGGAAAAAATTTCGATCCATCCAGTCTGCGCTTGAACAGAAAAACTCCTCCTTGCCGTCGTTCAAAAAATAGAAAATACGGGAGTGCTCCAGAAAACGTCCAACGATCGAGCGCACGCGAATATTCTCGGACAATCCGGGAACGCCCGGTCGCAGCGAGCAAATGCCGCGCACGATGAGGTCGATCTGGACCCCGGCTGCCGACGCTCGATACAACGCATCGATGATTCGAGGCGCCGTTAGCGCATTTATTTTCGCGATGATACGAGCGTCGATTCCCGCCTCCGCGTAAGCGATTTCACGGTCTATGCGCATGATCATTTCGTCAAACAACAGGAAGGGCGCTGTCAGAATTCGGTCAAGATCTACCGCCGCCGTCAGGCTTGTCAACTGCATGAAAATTTTATGCACGTCTTCGCCCAGCTTCTGACTGCTGCTGAAATAGCTGTAGTCCGTATAAACTCGTGCAGTGCCGGGGTGGTAGTTGCCAGTGCCGAGATGCACATAGCGCCGCATCTTGCCCTGCTCTCGCCGCACAACCAGAGACATCTTCGCGTGTGTCTTGTAGCCCACCAGGCCGTAAATCACATGCGCTCCGGCTTCCTGCAGGCGATTGGCCAGCGAAATATTGGCTGCTTCATCGAAACGTGCCATGAGTTCAATGATTGCAGTCACTTCCTTGCCCGCAGTTGCCGCCCTGACCAAATGTTCGACGATGGGGGAATCCGCCCCGGTACGGTAGAGCGTCTGCTTGATCGCGAGCACATCAGGATCGGTCGCTGCGGTGGCGATGAATTCGATGACCGGGGCAAATGACTGGTAGGGGTGCTGCAGCAATATGTTGCGATTGTTCAACACCGTAAACAGGCTGGCGTCCGTCTTTAACGACCGCGGCAAGCCCGGCGTAAAAGCCGGATAACAGAGTTCCGGGCGTTCTGCCATGTCGCAGACTGCTACCAGGCGATTCAGGTTGACCGGCCCATCGACGGTGAAAAGATCGGCCTGGTCCAGAGAAAAATGATCCAGCAGGAAGTCGCACAAATCCTGTGGGCAGCGGTGGCTGATCTCCAGACGCACGGCGGCACCGTAACGACTGGCTGCGAGCTGTCCTTCCAGCGCGTGGATCAGGTCTTCGACTTCTTCATTATCCACATAGAGATTGCTGTTACGCGTCACTCGAAACTGGTAGCACCCGTCGACCTGCATCTGCGGAAATAAATCATCCACGTGCGCATGGATGATCGATGACAGGAAAACGAAGTTACTGCAACCTGGCTCACTAAGATGTTCGGGTAGTCGGATGATTCGCGGCAGGGAGCGCGGTGCCTGCACGATCGCCCGGTGCCTGCGTCGGCCGAAAGCATCCTTGCCATCGAGCCGGACGATGAAGTTCAGGCTCTTGTTCAGGATTTTCGGGAACGGTCGAGATGGATCGAGCGTGAGTGGCGTCAGAACCGGCACAATTTCATCATGAAAAAATGCGGTCAGCCAATGTTTCTGATTTGCGGTCCAGTCTTCCCGCTTCGGGAAGAAAATATGCTCTTTCGCCAGCTCCGGGAAGATCACCGCGTTCAACATTTCGTACTGTTGGTCGACCAGTATCAGCGCCCGGCGCCGCAACTCGTCAAAAAGTTGCTGTGGCGCCAGCTTGTCAGGCCCCTGGGTTGGCGCACCGATTTCGAGCCTCTGTTTCAGGGCGGCGACACGCACCTCGAAAAACTCATCCAGATTGGTGCAAGAGATACACAGGAATCGCAGTCGCTCAAGAATCGGTGTGTCCGAAATTGCCGCCTGATCGAGCACGCGATAATTGAACTCGAGCATGCTGAGTTCACGATTGATGTACGGATCGGTTGGCAGGGACGCAGCGTCCACGATGGGCACACAACACCATTGGCTTCAGTCGGCCGATCAGTATAACAAGCTCTGCATTACAAAATGCTTAAGCAGCGCACACATATATCCCCCCGAGTATTTCCGGCTGCCTCGCGCCGGTTACAGAGGGCAAGTTTCCCGGCTGTCCGAGGATGGTTTGCCGGGCGAGCCACGCAAATGCGGTGGCTTCGACGTAGTCCGGGTCAAGGCCATGATCGCTGGTTGATGACCATTTGACGGAGAGCGCCAATCGAGACAGGCCGTCCATCAAGGCGATATTGTGCACGCCACCGCCGCACACGAGAATTTCCTGTGAGCCGGCTGCATACTGGCTGACCGCGTCGCCGATCGACTGGACCGTGAGGGCGAGCAGTGTCGTCTGGATGTCGGTGGCCGAAAACGACTGGCCACCGGCATAGCCTTCAAGCCAGTCAATATTGAAATATTCGAAGCCGGTACTCTTTGGGGGCGACATGGAGAAGTAATCGTCCTGGAGCATTCGCGACAGCAAATCCGGCAGCACTTCTCCACTGCGGGCCCAGGCGCCGCCGTCATCGAACGGCCGGTCCTGTTCCTGTTGCGTCCACGCATCGAGCAGAACGTTGCCGGGGCCGGTATCGAAACCGGTAACATCACTACCGCCTTCGGGCAGCACCGTAATATTGGCGATGCCGCCGATATTCAATACAACACGAGCATCTTTTTCGTCTGCAAAAAGCCACTGGTGAAAGGCCGGCGTGAGGGGTGCGCCTTCACCACCGGCGGCAAGATCACGTCGCCTGAAATCGGCAACGGTGGTGATCCCGGTGCCGCTGGCAATGATATTCGGGTCGCCTATCTGTAGTGTGAATGGACGATCGCTATGGGGGCAGTGTCGTATCGTCTGGCCATGACTGCCGATTGCCCGCACCCGTGAGGACGCTGTTCCCGCTGCATCCAGCAATGACGTTGCAGCGTCGCGAAAACAGGTGCCTACCCAATGGTCAAGTTTGCCGAGCGTATTAATCGTTGTTTCATCGGGCTTCCGGCTGGAGTTGATCAATGCCTCACGCAATTCGCTGGGATAGGCATAGCTTGCGGCAGCAATGGTTTCGCAATTCTTGTCGTCCAGTCGAACCAGCGCCGCGTCGATGCCATCCATACTGGTGCCGGACATCAGGCCGATATAAAGAGAACAGGGGTTCTCAGTGTCTGACATGGTGGTTAGTTGAACGAAAGCGAAGCGATTTGCGTGCGCTTGTAGCGGAGGAGTTCGTCGAGAATCGGTTGCACGGTCGCGAGAAATTCCGCGCGATATTCAGCCTTGATCGGTTCAGCTTGCGGCAGCGATACAGTCCGAGGATTACGATGCACGCCATTTACGCGGTACTCATAGTGCAGGTGATTTGCAGTCGCCAGTCCGGTGCTGCCAACGAAGCCGATCGTCTGTCCCTGTCGTACGCGTTTTCCGATGCGGGCGGATTTCGCGAATCCTGACAGGTGTGCGTAAAGCGTTGTGATATTGCCACCGTGTTGCAGGATGATGGCATTGCCATAGCCGTTCTTGACGCCTCGAAAGATCACTTTGCCATCACCCGCTGCCATGATGGCGGTACCCTTTGGCGCCGCGTAATCCACGCCGCGATGCGCCCGAATGGTATTGAGAACAGGGTGCCGACGTCTTGGATTGAAACTGGAGCTGATGCGCGTGAAATCGACGGGTGCCCGGACAAAAGCCTTGCGGACACTGTGGCCGTCGGGCGTGAAGTAGTCGGAACGATTGTCGCTGTCGATATAGCGAATGGCCTGGAACTTGCGGCCGTTATTATTGAATTCCGCCGCAACGATTTCACCGTCGGAAACGAATTCACCGTCTTGCCAAATTTCCTCATAAAGGACGTAGTAATTGTCGCCCCTACGAATGTCGAGGACGAAATCGACATCCCAGGCAAAAATGCCCGCCAGGTCCATGATGAGCTTGTCGCTCAGGCCGGCTTCGGCGCCGCTCAGGAAGAGTGAACTGTCGATGCGCCCGTATGCCAGCGTCTTTTTCATTTCGATCTGTCGATCGATAAATTCGGCCTGGAAGCCATCCGTTGCTTGCGTGATCAGTAACGAACGGGTCAGACTGAGTTCCCGGTAGAGGCTGATCAGGTTGCCGTCATCATGTTGAATTTCGAGTTCGTCGCCGGGTTTCAGCATGCGCAGGTAATCGCTTACGTCAGGCAAGCGGACGATTTCTGCGAGATGGCCAAGACTGATCTTGTGTTTGCGGAACAGTCCGTCGAGCGTGTCGCCAGAGGAGATCGTCCATGTAATCCGATCGTATTCGGGCTCCGGGAGCATGAGTGGGGGATGAAACGAAGACGGGCTAACCAACGTAGCGGTACCCGCTGCAACCTGGAACGGGCCATCGATGCCGAGCGAAACGGACGGCTCTGCAACAACGACCTCATCGCTAATGTCCGCCACCGGCGGCACAGCGGTACCGGCAACATCATCGCGCGAGAGCAGCAATGCGATGCCGACCAGCGGCAATCCCAGCCCGACGGCGAACCACTGCACGGCTTTGGGCTTTCTTGATCTGGGTTTTGCAGACGACTTGTAGTCGTGGAGTAGCGGACTTACTGGACGACTCAACGCGGCGCCTCCCCAATCGCTCGAAGTCGCTACTCTACAGTGACACCAACGGCCCGTCAAAAAAACTGTTAAAACTCATAGCTTTAAAGTCCAATACTAAATGCAATTCTCAATACGGACAGGACCCTGCGGTCTTGTCTTGCAGCCTGAGAAAAATACTGCAATCGAGTCTCCCCTCAGCCGTGCAGAATGCTAAAGTTCCGCGCCAAAGGAGCAAAGCAAAATACCCATGATTGATATCAACGAACAACTTGCCGAACTGGCACGCGGAACGCAGGAAATTCTGCCGCAGGATTCACTTGCCAAGCGGCTCGCGAAGAAGAAGAAACTGGTCGTAAAAGCGGGGTTTGATCCAACCGCGCCCGATTTGCACATTGGCCATACCGTCCTGATCAACAAAATGCGCCAGTTTCAGGAGTTTGGGCATGATGTCGTTTTCTTGATCGGTGATTTCACCGGCATGATTGGCGATCCAAGCGGCAAGAACAGTACGCGCGCGCCACTGACCACGGAGCAGATTGCCGAGAATGCAGCAACCTACGAGACGCAGATCTTCAAGATTCTCGATCCGGAACGAACTCGCATCGAATTCAATTCAACGTGGATGTCGAAAATGGGTGCCGAAGGAATGGTGCGCCTGGCGGCGCAACATACGGTTGCACGGATGCTGGAGCGCGACGATTTCCATAAGCGATTCAGCAATGGACAGCCGATTTCCATTCACGAGTTCCTCTATCCGCTGGTACAGGGATATGACTCGGTAGCACTGCAGGCCGATGTCGAGCTGGGTGGTACCGATCAGAAATTCAATCTGCTGGTCGGTCGGCAGTTGCAGCAGAACTACGGTCAGGATCCACAGATCGTGATAACGACGCCATTGCTGGAAGGCCTCGACGGCGTGCAGAAAATGTCGAAATCCCTGAACAATTACATCGGCATCACAGAACCGCCCGGAGAGATGTTTGGCAAGGTCATGTCGATCTCCGATGATTTAATGTGGCGCTATTTCGAAGTGCTGAGCTTTCGACCGTTGCAGGAAATTGCCGCTTTGAAAACCGCCGTGGATGAGGGCAGGAATCCCCGCGACGTCAAGTTTGAATTGGCACAGGAGATTGTGGCCCGGTTCCACGATGCGGTTGCAGCGTCGCGCTCGCAAGCGGAATTCATTGCCCGCTTTCAGAAAGGGGCTATGCCGGAAGATATTCAGGAGATGGAAATTTCGAGTAATGATGGCAAGCTGGGCATTGCCCACCTTCTCAAGGCCGCCGGCCTGGTCAGCAGCACCTCGGACGCGTTCAGAATGATCAAGCAGGGTGCCGTCAGGATCGATGGTGAGCGGGTCGAGAGTCGTGATCTGAGCATTGCGGCCGGGACGACGCATATATATCAGGTCGGGAAGCGCAAATTTGCGAAGGTTGAGCTGACCTGACGGGGGTCGCCCTTGGTTACGGGTATATCGCTGTTGTGGTATCCGCTGAAATGCTGCGCGGCTGGATGCGGCAGCGGGGATTGCCCGTGACGCAGGCTGAATCGGCCCGTTGCTCAAGCAGGACTGCCCAGTGATCGCGCCCCGGCCGGAAGGCAGAAAAACAGGGAAACACCTGTATTTACCGGCAAATAGGCCGCTTTTTGCCATCGTGGGGAGAGTCAGCAACGGGCCTCCCGGCATGGATCTCATCCCACAGCAAAATATTGCCAGAAGTAGTTGACGGGCGCCGATTCACCGCTATAATGCCCCGCTCGCTCGAGACACAGTGTGTCCGGGCCAGACCCCGAAAACAGATACAGGCACTTAAGGGCTGTTCATTAACCCATGTTGGCCTGTATAATGGTGGGTCTGCCTTAAACGAGGTGGAAAATACGGGGGGAATACGGTGACAGTGCACTCATTTGATCGCATCTGCTTGGTGCATCAGAAGTGTTTGGTCAAATAAGTGCACTGTCACCGTATTCCCAACCTCGTTTAATGATCGCTCTTTAACAATGTAATCAGATAATTTGTGTGGGTGCTTGCGTTGGAGTTTGCAATAGGCAAAATCAACGTAAGAACCAAGTTTAATTTTTAGTAATTAAGTTGGGGACTACGTCTTTAGATAAAGCTCAAAGCTTTAAACTGAAGAGTTTGATCCTGGCTCAGATTGAACGCTGGCGGCATGCCTAACACATGCAAGTCGAACGGAAACGATGGAAGCTTGCTTCCAGGCGTCGAGTGGCGGACGGGTG
>JADFNG010000123.1 GCA_022563505.1 Pseudomonadota bacterium
CGGGAGTGAACAACAATTTTTTCGTAAGCCTCCTCAATACGAATTGACAGCGGGCGGCCTAGCTGTACGTCCAGATTCTCGAACGGCACCGAACAAACGTGCGCTTCTTGTAATGCAGCGAGCGTAGCGAAAATCGGCGCAACGACCCCATCATAATTGATGCGATCAAGATAGGGCTGCAACCTCATCTGCGAGCCTTCTGTTGCCACTCAAGCATCGATCTTGCTCCGCAATAATATGTGGCGTGCGTGCAAAAATAGAACGACGGCGATGGCTGCAACAAGGATCCACAAGAGCGATGACGACGGCTCCTTTGCCGATGATTCGGCTACCTCCCGAGGATCAGGTTGCATCGAGACGTCAACGGGAGCGTGCTCTTTGGTGGGATAGCGGGTTACCAGGCGGCCGTTCTCAACTGTAAGATACGGCGCTGAGTAGTCCACCTCGTCGCCAGCGTACACACACCCGCAGTCGGTCCCCGGAAGACGCATCAACAGCGTCGCGAGTAACAAGACAAAGTAAGTTCTGCTGCGCATGTCGCTCAAATTTCTTACAGGTCCGGTGACTCGTAGGCAATTTTTCCACCCACGATGGTGAGCACCGGCTTGATCTGATCGAGGCGCTTTATTGGCACCGGCATAATATCTCCGTCGAATACGACCAGATCAGCCAACTTGCCAGTCGGCTTGCTTGCAGCAGACACGATGCTGCGTTTATTCCTATATTTGCACAGCATTTTCATTACGGCCTCCACGCCCGGTATGACACTCTCAGCGTCCGTAGGACGATCAATTGGAAGCGGTACTATCGACTACAAGTACCTGCGTTTCAATTATCGATTTTTTGCTTGCGATCAGCCAGATCAATCGATGCCGTCGTTGTGCCCGCGTCTGGAGTGTTTATATGCTAGCCATGTCTTCTGGAAGACTCAGCAATGCCTCAGTACCTGTGCTGATCGGCATAATGCTCAGTTGTCACGCGACAGAATATGAGCCGCCAACTCAGGTGACGATCGAAGGCATCATTGCGGCCTCGAATGAAGTCCTGGCGCGCGCTGATATTCCGGTTCTGGGTGACAATGGCTACGTAGAAGACATCATTCGAATTGAAGCGGCCGGCATGCAATGGGACATTGGTATGTCCGTTCACGAACCAATGGCTGAGTCCAGTATCGCTGTGGGTGCTGACGGAAAAAAAATTGGCATATTCCTGTTGCATGGGGGATCGGGCGATTTCAAATCCATGCACCGACAAGCAAGCATCTTATCCCGGAAGTTTGGCTACAAAGTTGTATGCATGACATTTCCTGGCCGGCACGCGTTTCATACGGACAATCGTGATTGGCAAGGCAGCACCATAAGAGATGACGGTTCGGTGCGCACACCAATTTGGCAGAAGGGTGAGGAAATTAGTCGAGACCAGTACGATATTGTAACCGACACGAAGCAACGCCCACGTTACGGAACCCGGCGGCTCGCCAAAGCTAAATCAGGAACCAATTTTTTCTATCGTATGGCGGCATGGCCACTCGCTTTTGAAGTAGGTGGAATTGCGGTCATGCGAAAGCATTTCCCCGAGCAGGAGTTCTCGATATATATGCACGGCCATTCAACTGGTGGTCCGCTGGTGAACATGCTGTCACAAAGAGTACCCAACGTGGCTGGCATGATGGCGATCGAAAACTCGGCTTTTGGCTACATCTATCGCGCCCAGTCGGCATGGGGCGGTCAACTCGGCAAGATTGGCGAGCATGCTCTAGTGAGCGAAGCAAGGCAGCTGCCGTCGCGCTCGGATCCCTTTGATGAACTCTACATACGCAGTTGGCGCGATAGTGCCCGGTACGTCGGACCGGAATTGCTGGGTACGGAAGGGCCGGAAGCACTGATGCGACTGCCGATGATCATGGAGGATATATTGGACGCCTGGGACGATGAACAGAAGCGTCCGCAATTCAAGGCCGAATATATTATTACGCACGGCATTGAAGCATCGATGACAGAGGCTGCGCTGACGACTGCAAAACGCCTGCAACTTGACGAGGCGGATACTGACACGCTTGTCGCCCACTATATTGGTTTGACCAGGGAATTAAGCGGGCCGGGTGTCAATCCGGTTCCTCCGGTCATGTTCCAGATTTCTGCAAACAGCCGTGATCACAGCAGAGAGGTATACGAAGCAGTAGTGATTCCACTTTACCAGGCGATGGATCCGGCCCCGAAGCACTCGCTGACACAATTCATGGCGGGCAAACACGGCTATATGGCCGCCGATGACACGTTGAATTTACCGCTTGGCATCGGTCCTGCTGTATTTCTGCAGTGGGATAATGCGATCAAAGGCGGATGGTTTGTCGTCGACTAATTAATACTTACGCAGAGCAGGGTGAAAAAGATGACAGATAATGAACGCAGGCCGAAGCTCGCAGTAATGAATGCGGTACATGACCTGCCTGTTCTGGTTGCGCGTGATCTGCGTTTCTTTGAAGACGAAGGTCTCGACATAGAATACGTAACGACGCCGGGGATGGCGCAGGTAACGACTTCACACAGCGTGAAGTGGGATTCGATTCTCGATCGTCCGCTCGACGCGTTGTACAACGATGGCGGGATTGATCAATATCGGATGTGCGAATGGGGCATCATGAAGCGCGCTGTCGAAGCTGCCAGTAAAGGCCTCCGCGAACGGAAGATCGTCGCGCTGGGCGCCGCTATGTCGTCTTTTGCAATTGCGGTCAGGCCCGACTCCGATGTTTACGAACCCGAACAACTCAAAGACAAAGAAATAGCGGTGACGCCAAACAACGGTTCCAATTTCACAACATTGAAAATGCTGGAGGGTTTTTTGGAGCCCGAACATATCAAAACGGTTGGTGTTGGCTCCATGCCCAAGCGTCTCGAAGCATTGCGCGATGGCAGGGTCGAAGCAGTGAGCCTGATGGAGCCATGGATTAGTGTCGCGGAAAAACAGGGAATGCGGATCTTGATCGAATCTCATACAACACGCAGCGAGGCAGCCAGCGATGCACTTGATGCCAAGACGCTTGCGGCGATGTTCCGGGCCCAGGCCCGGGCTGTTGAGGTGCTGGAGAAAGATCCCACGCCTTACATTCACTATCTTGTTGCAGAGACCGGTGGCTTGTTGAAACCGCAAGACGTGCGTATCTCACGCCTTTTACATGCTCCACCTCAGCCATATACTCGCGAACGTTTTGACGACACGTACAACTGGACTGCCAAGTGGAACATGGTGGTGCCGGGCGCGACCTACGAAAATACAGTCGACAATCGTGCTTGGGATTAATGCGATTCATGGAGGTGTTGAGTTTCTGATATGACAAGAAATGAAATCGATCCAAGAGTCTTCGATCTTTACGATAATTACTGTCACGGTCGAATTGACCGACGCCGGTTCCTGGATCGCGCAGCGGCCTTGACGATCGGCGGTGTATCTGCGTTGGCCATGGCGCAAAGTCTCATGCCAAGTTATGCGGAAGCAGAGCTTATTTCGTTTACGGACGAGCGCCTCAAAGCCCGCTATGTAGACTACCCGTCGCCCGGTGGCACATCAGGCGAAATGCGCGGCTATCTCGTGCAGCCAACCGGAGAGAGGCCCTTTCCGGCCGTGCTCGTCATCCATGAGAACCGCGGTCTGAACCCGTACATCGAGGATGTTGCTCGACGCGTCGCTGTGGCGGGGTTTTTGGCGTTGGCACCGGACGGCCTCTCACCGATTGGCGGTTACCCGGGCAACGATGACGATGGCCGCGCAATGCAGAGAAGTCTGGACCAGCTCGGGCTGCGCGAAGATATGCTCAACAGTGCCCGGTATCTCAAGTCGCATTCGAGCTCGACCGGTAAGCTGGGGGCGACTGGTTTTTGCTGGGGCGGTGGCACGACTAACTTCCTGGCGGTGAAGCTCGGCAGCGATCTGAATGCGGGCGTGCCATTTTACGGACGCGCGGCCGATTCGAACGATGTTGTAAAAATTCGCGCACCGCTGTTGATTCACTACGCTGAGGACGACGAGCGGGTTAACGCAATGCGGCCCGATTACGAGGCTGCGCTGAAATCGAATAACGTTCAGTATCAAATGCACACTTACGCCGGCACCAGGCACGGTTTTCACAACAACTCGACACCGCGTTTCGACGAGGCGGCCGCAGAATTGGCATGGAACAGAACGATAGCTTTCTTCAGGGAGCATCTCGCCTAGTGAATATTGCTCATGCACCAGCCTAGCCTGCATTATTCATGAATAGATAAAACAAAAGCCTCAAGTGTGCGAAAATAGTGTTACGACACAACCACTTAAACACACAAAAGGCTTTTGAATGAGTAACCCTATCACGAAACAGTGTGTTCTTTTCAAGGGGCTGACAAAGAAAGCGCTGATAGCACGTTTTGACCAGGAACAGGCCAGTTCAGATGGCGGTGCAGTGCTGCTGAAAGCGTGCGATGAGCGCCTCGGATTAAGTGCTGCGATGGCTTCGTGTCTGAATGACAATCGTCAGCCATCGAAGATCCAGCATTCGTATGAGGAGATTTTTCAGCAACGGATGTTCGGCATTGCCTGCGGTTATGCCGATGGCAACGATGCGGCCCGCATTGCCGATGATCCGGTGTTCAAGTTGCTGGCAGGGCGAGATCCGGTAAGTGGTTCGGCACTAGCCTCGCAGCCAACGTTATCGCGATTTGAAAATGCCGTGAGTTCAGGCGAGCTGTTGCGGATGTCCGAGGCACTGGCGGAGGCGGTGATCCAGCGCCACCGGCGGCGCAAACGCAAGGTGAGACGCATCACCATCGATCTGGATCCGACCGAGGATGCGACCCACGGCGGCCAACAGCTGAGTTTTTTCAACCGGCTCTACGACAGCTGGTGTTATCTGCCGGTGGCAGGCTTTCTGAGCTTCGACAATGAACCGGATCAGTACTTGTTCTGTTGCGTGCTGCGCGGCGGTCACGCCGTGGCAAAGACCGGCTGTCTGAGTATCCTGAAACGACTGTTACCGCGACTGCGCAAAGCGTTTCCAAAAGCCAAGCTGCGCATCCGCCTCGATGCCGGCTTCACCGGTCCGGAGTTGTATGAGTTCTTCGAGGCCGAACGCATGGAATATATTGTTTGCATGGGAAAGAACTCGGTACTGCTGCGCTTTGCCGAGCCGCTGATGGCGCCGCTGCGTGAGGCTTTGCAAGCCGGTGAAGAGATCATCCCCCGCTTTGGCGAATGCCGGTACCAAGCGCGCAGTTGGAAACGCCAGCGGCGCGTGATCATCAAAGCCGATATCGCTCTGCATCCCGGTCGCGAGCCCAAGGACAACCCGCGCTTTATTGTCACCAACTTAAAGACCACACCGAAGTTCATTTATCAGAAGGTCTACTGCGCGCGCGGTGACATCGAAAACCGCATCAAGGAACTCAAACATGGTCTTAAGATCGATCGCACCAGTTGCACCGGTTTCAACGCCAACCAGCTCAGAGTACTGATGACCGCGGCTGCTTACGTGCTGATGCAGGAGTTGCGGCTCAAAGCACGCCGAACGGGATGTGCTCGCGCGCAGGTCAATACGCTTCGCTTGCGGCTGTTGAAACTGGGCGTGTGGATCGAGTCATCGCTGCGTCGCATCGTATTGCACTTGCCGATCAACACACCCTATGCCGATGACTGGCGACGCATCGCCCGCTCAGTCGGTGCCGT
>JADFNG010000038.1 GCA_022563505.1 Pseudomonadota bacterium
AGTGTTTATCTGGGCCGATGAATGTCTCGCTCAAACTTGGGTATCTCGGGGGCATAGCTCATTCTCAATCGGTCAAGATAATCGGCCCAGTCTTGCATCATCACTCTGCGTTCAGCTAAATGCTTGGTCCGATTGTATGCTCGGCCATTTGGGTCGCGGACTTGGTGCGCGAGCTGCTGCTCGATTAGATCGGGTCGGTACCCCAAAATTTCGTCCAACATGGTTCTCGCCATAGCGCGAAATCCGTGGCCACACATTTCATCTTTGCTGATACCCATCGCACGCATTGCCGCAAGAATCGCGTTGTCGCTCATAGCACGGTCGCCTTTGTTGTTTCGTGCACTGGGAAAAACGTATGTTCCTTCACCTGTTAGCGGCTCAATTTCTCCCAAAATTTCCAACGACTGACGGGCAAGTGGAACGATGAGAGGAGTATCTGTCTTTGAAACGACGAAGCGCCATTCGGCGGTATCTAGGTCTATGTCTCGCCATTTGGCTCGTCGTAACTCACCTGGTCGAACGAAAACCAGAGGGGCTAGTTGCAACGCACACTCAACAATGAGGGTTCCCGAATAGCCGTAGAGTTGGCGAAGAAGAACTGCAACCTTGTCAGGTTCCGTCGCAGCCGCAAAGTGCTTTCGTTTTATTGGTGGCAGCGCGCCTCGCAGATCAGCGGATACGTCGCGCTTAGCACGGCCAGTGGCAACTGCGTACCGGAACACTTGACCGCACGTGGCGAGTGATCGGTGTGCCGTCTCCAATACGCCTCGGCCTTCGATTTTGCGAATGACCTCAAGAAGCTGTTGCGGTTTGATGCTGTTGATGGCTTTCTTTCCGAGCCAGGGAAATAGGTTTTTCTCAAGGCGGCCCATTACTTTCGACGAATGACTTTTTGCCCATGTCGGTTCATGGCCTGAAAACCACTCTCGTGCAACCAGCTCAAAAGTATTGGCAGCTTCGGTACGAATTTCGTCTCGAATTGACCGGCGACGTTCACTGGGATCAATCCCATCATCCAAGAGCTTCCTTGCTTGGTAACGCCGATCACGTGCATCTTTCAATGTAACGTCTGGGTACACACCCAATGAAAGTTTCTTCTCTTTACCGCCGAATCGATACTTCAGGCGCCACCATTTATGGCCTTTGGGCGACACCTCCAAATACAGGCCACCACCATCAAATAGCTTTCGCGTTTTGGTGGCCGGCTTTGAGTTCTTAATCGTCTGGGCAGTTAGGTTCATTTGGGGGCATCTCTGGGGGCATCTATTTACTATTTCATAGTAGAGGCCCCCAAAGTTGCCCCCAATTTGCATTGGCTGTCAATAAATTTACCCAGACATCCTCGGATGAGGTTCTCTGTAACGCGCTGTTCTTAAGGCGAAAAAAAGAGCCGTCCCGGATTTCTCCGGACGGCTCTGGATGCTTGTTTGGTGGTGAAGGGTGGACTTGAACCACCGACCTACGGGTTATGAGTCCGTCGCTCTAACCAACTGAGCTACATCACCGTTTTGCATACTTGCCGCGCCTCGCGCCGATCGCGAGGGGCGGGAATTGTCCGTTGGCTCAGCCCCAGTGTCAAGATAGCGGAGGTGCTTGCGCGGGCCTAATGACCCCGCTATTGCTTTCATACGTTAAATCGACAGTGCATGATGTCACCTTCCTGGACAGTGCATACCTTGCCCCTGACCTAACTCGACGGGAACAGAGCTCTATTCAGGCAGTGTTTCGCCAGAGCCACCCATTTCGGCTGGAAAATCTTTCATTTTGGGCAATCCATCTTTCATTCTGACAACTGCGGATTCGTAATTGACATGAACTCCCGGTTCAAATTTCAGCGTCGGCAATATTGCTGAGTACACATCCGTAAAATCAGCACCGGGATGGTCTGTCATCACGTGTCCGCCACATTGAGTGCAATATTTTCGGTGACTCGCATCCGATAACGCGAAACTCGCCAATACATCTTCGCCCTTGGTTACGGACACTTCGTCTCGTTTCCAGAGTGTGAATGCGTTAACAGGACCGGCACTCCACGCGCGGCAGTCTTTGCAATGACAATAGCCCATTGCAAACGGGGCGCCGGATGCAGTTATTTCGACGGCACCGCAAAAACATCGCCCCTGATACTGATCTGACGACATTGCTCTTAATCCTTGTGTAATTGGACGGTTTTTGCAGTATAGGTGTTCGATTACGATTAGGAAAGAAAACCGATCCCGCGCCAGCAAGGCATCTTCCTCGGTTACGAACGGGTCGCATTGCTTCAGGTCGGCAGCGGTAGCTTTCAGACGTTAAAGCGAAAGTGCATGATATCGCCTTCCTGGACGATGTATTCCTTGCCTTCGAGCCTCAGTTTTCCCGCTTCCTTCGCACCTTGCTCACCGTTGCCGGCCAGGAAATCGGCAAGCGCCATCACTTCAGCACGAATAAATCCTTTCTCGAAATCCGTGTGAATCTCACCGGCCGCCTGGGGCGCCGTCGCACCGATCCTGGTCGTCCAGGCGCGCACTTCCTTTTCGCCCGCCGTGAAATACGTCTGCAGTTTAAGTAGCGTATAGCCGCAACGAATAACCCGATTGAGACCCGGCTCGTCCACGCCAAGGTCCTGCAGAAAATCCAGTTTATCCTCATCATCAAGCAATGCTATTTCTGCTTCAATGGCAGCACAGACGGGCACGACTTCCGCGCCTTCTTCTTTGGCAAGTGCACGCACGGCATCCAGGTGCGGATTGTTTTCAAAACTACTTTCATCGACGTTGGCAATGTACATGACCGGTTTCGCGGTCAGCAAATGCAGATCCCGCAGAAAAAGAGTTTCATTTTCGTCCAGTGACAACGTTCGAATCGGCAACCCCTCATCAAGATGCTCTTGCGCTTTTTTGAAAGTATCCCGAATCGCGATAGCCGTTTTATCATTGGCTTTCGCATTGCGCTCCGCTTTGTAGAGCTGCTTTTCCACCGATTCCAGATCCGCAAGCGCCAGTTCTGTATTGATCGTATCAATGTCGTCAACCGGATCGATGGTGCCCGCGACATGAACGACATCCTCGTTTTCGAAGCAACGCACAACGTGTGCAATCGCATGGGTCTCGCGGATATTGGCCAGAAACTGGTTACCCAGCCCCTCGCCTTTCGACGCCCCGGCAACCAGGCCGGCGATATCAACGAACTCCATGGTGGTCGGAATGATCTCTTGCGGCTTGATGATCGCTGCGATGTCGTACAGGCGCGGATCCGGAACCGGCACGATGCCGATATTGGGCTCGATCGTGCAGAACGGATAGTTCTCTGCCGGTATCTCAGCCGCAGTGAGCGCGTTAAAGAGGGTCGATTTGCCGACGTTCGGCAGTCCGACGATGCCACATTTGATAGCCATCTATTGTTTGTTCTCTATTGCTGTTCAGATTTCGTGTGCAGAGCTTTCATGGCCTCATCAAGCCCGCGCTCAATGAGGACAGGAATAATATCGACGGCTTCGACGACGCTTTTTTGCAATATCGCATCGACATCGCCAGCCGCACGCTTCAGTACATACCCGGTCACCTGGTTTTTTTGGCCGGGATGACCCACGCCAATCCGCAGTCGCGTGAAGTCTTTGCCACAATGCTGGATCAGATCCCGCAAACCGTTGTGACCGCCGTGACCGCCGCTTCTCTTCAGACGAACCGTGCCCGGCGGCAAGTCAATGTCATCGTGTGCGACCAGCAATTGTTCGAGCGGCAATCGATAGTAGTCGAGTATTGCGCGAACCGGCCCACCGCTCAGGTTCATGTAGCTCTGCGGCTTGACCAGCCAGACTTCGTTTGCGCCAATCGTTACCTTGCCGATATCCGCACCGAAGCGTTTCTCATACTTGAATCTTGCGTCCCAGCGGCGCGCAATCTCATCGACAATCCAGAAACCGGCGTTATGCAATGTCTGCGCATAGCGTTCTTCGGGGTTGCCGAGACCCGCAATAATCGATACCTGAGTACTCATCTGAATAAACGGTGTACCCGCACTAAGGGTGGCGATTGAACGATGATTGTCGCTCAAATCCTGCCAAAAAGGGTCTTTGCCTGACCGATATGAAAAGGCCGCCGTGCGGCGGCCTTCCCGTTGTTAGCAATTCGAGCGACTAGTCCCCGCCGGACTCGCCGTCGGCATCGTCGCCAGCAGCATCCTCAGCCGGTGCTTCCTCAGCGCCTTCTGCCTCCACACCCTCTTCGACTGCTTCCTCGACCACTGCCACCTTGATGACGTGGATCGACACGATGGGGTGATCGTGCTCTGGCCCCAATGCGAGTTCGGGTAATTCCACGCCGTCCGGCAATTTAATATCGGACAGATGCAGCATCTCGTCCAACTCCAGTGCAGCGACGTCGATTTCGAAATACTCAGGCAGATCCTTGGGCAGACAACTGACTTCGACGTCTGTCTTCAGATGCGAAACGCTACCGCCGCCATCCCGTACGCCAACAGCATCTTCCATGTTGAGCAGGTGAATCGGCACGTTCATCTTGATCTTCTCATCTTCAACGATGCGCTGAAAATCCATGTGCATGATGATTTTCCTGGCCGGATGACGCTGAATGTCTTTGACAATAGCGGCCTGGCTCTTGTCACCCACCTTGATATTGAGGATGCTCGAGTAGAACGACTCGTTCTCAAGCTGCTTGATGACCTTGTTATGATCAAAGGCCAGTTGGCGCGGCGGTCGGCCGGCACCGTAGATGATTGCGGGAACTTTACCTTCTCGACGCAGGCGGCGGCTCGCACCCTTGCCCTGGCCTGCACGTATTTCCGCAACCAGATTGAATTTATCACTCACTGGAGTTCTCCATATCTGATTGATTACTATTGGTTTTTCACCCATCCGATTCGCGACCAATGCGGACAGGGGCGCGCATCATAGCCTATAGCGCAGCAGATGAAAACAGCGTAACGGTAGGCGCGGCTTCCAGCCGCGATTTGCACGGCCGCCCATCGCGGCTGGAAGCCGCTCCTACCGGAGGGGATCGAAAATCAGTCGACGTACATCGAACTGACCGATTCCTCCGCGCAAATGCGTCGCATGGTTTCAGCCAGCAATTCTGCGATCGACAATTGCCGGATCTTCTTGCAGGCCTGAGCCTCTTCATTCAATGGAATGGTATCCGTCACCACGACCTCATCGAGCTCTGATGCTGAAATCCGCGACACGGCAGGGCCGGACAGAACCGGATGCGTGATGTACGCGTGCACGGTCGCAGCGCCCATTTTCTTGAGCGCGCTCGCGGCATGACACATCGTGCCGGCGGTATCCACCATGTCATCGATCATGACGCAGTTCTTGCCCTCAACCTCGCCGATAATATTCATGACTTCAGACTGGTTCGCCTTGGAACGTCGTTTGTCGATAATCACCAGGTCAGCGTCATCGAGGCGTTTTGCCAATGCTCGCGCACGCACAACACCGCCAACGTCGGGTGACACGACCACCATGTCCTCGAATTTTTGTTTCCAGGCATCGCCCAGCAAGACCGGCGATGCGTACACATTATCCACCACAATATCAAAGAAACCCTGAATCTGATCCGCATGCAAATCAATCGTCAATACATGATCGACACCGGCAACACCAATCAACTTTGCCACCAGTTTTGCGGTGATGGGCACGCGAGAAGCGCGTGGCCGGCGATCCTGCCGGGCATAACCAAAATACGGGATGACCGCGGTGATACGTGATGCCGAAGCACGGCGGCATGCGTCGACCATCACCAGCAGTTCCATGAGATTTTCGGAGGTCGGCGGGCACGTCGATTGCACGATAAAGGCTTCGCGACCGCGAATGTTTTCGAGAATTTCGACGCTGATCTCACCGTCACTAAAGCGACCGACGTGGGCTTTCGCCAGGGGTACATGAAGAACCCGGGCGATGTCCTTGGCCAGCCTGGGGTGCGCATTCCCCGAAAATAGCGCCATCGCTGCCGGATCCACTGCGGTACCTCCCCTTTTTGCCTCGTTACAGAGCCTGATTCCCGGACATGGTCGCGGAGGAACTGGCTGGGGTGGCAGGGATCGAACCTGCGCATGACGGGATCAAAACCCGCTGCCTTACCACTTGGCTACACCCCAATCGTCTGCTCCGCGTCACCAATGGCGGGAAAATGAGCTCCTGTGTCGCGCGCAATTGTGCGGTTCGCCAACGAACGTGTCAAACGGATTTCGCAATGGGCTTGCAGCTTGCTCAAGGATTGAAAAAAGTCCAGCGATCGATCACCAGCCGCACTCTTGCGTCGCCATTGACTGCCGTGATTCGCCGCGGCATCAACTGCCCGCCGGCTTCTCGATACTGACTGATGCTCACCTGCCAGTTCCTTTGCTCGAGGCGCACAAGCTGGCCATCGTCACCAAACTCGGTGACGGCCGGGCTGGCAGGATCTGGAATACCGAGAGCCCAATATCGCAGGCTGGTCACCGGGATTGTCCAGCCATACATCGCGCGAAGATCTACTTCAGGATTCGTGAGCTCAACCTCCTGGCCATCTTTGTCGGTGACCGTCACGTGTCCGTTATCGCCGCTGATCCTGATGGCGCCAACGCCCAGCGGGCCGCTCACGGTGACCGAGAAGCCGTTATTGACCTGATTCCAGCGAAGTTTGCCGTTGAAACCCTCAGAGCCGGCACTCACGCCGATACGACCCGTGAATGCCCACTCGGAAATCGCTGCGAGCACATTCTGGCGCGTATTCCAGTCCGGCAATGGCGGCAGTTCCAGGCCACGCTGGACCGCGCAGGACGAGACCAGTGCCAGACCAAGCGCAACCGTTGCAAGGCGCGTCAGCAACGCCCTGCCCGCCGGCTCAATCGGGGTTCGGGGCAAATTCTCGTTCACGAAGGCTCTTCAGGAGTGGGTTATCGGGGCTCTCACTCTCAGCGGCCGCCAATACTTGCCGTGCTTCATCCATGCGTTCAAGTTTCACCAGCGTCGCAACGATGTGTGCCGCAACTTCCCCGTCACGAAGCAAACTGTACGCACGTTGCAACTGTGACAGTGCACGTTCGAATTTGCCCTGTTTGTACAGGACCCAGCCATAGCTATCGATAATGGCCGGGCTGTCGGGCTCGATTTTCAGTGCTTTGCGAATCAACCGCGATGCTTCTGCAAACCGCGCAGTCCGGTCTGCCAGCGTATAACCCAGCGCATTCAATACTGCGGCACTATCGGGAAAGAGTTTGATGGCTTTGCGATAATCAACGATGGCAGCATCGACGCGATCCATGCGCACCAGCAATTCGGCCCGTCCCAGCAATACGCCCTCTTGTTCCGGCCGATACGAGACAACGCGATCATATGTCTGCAGAGCTTCCGGGTATCGATCCAGCGACGCAAGCAACTGTGCCTGCGCCTGGATCATCGCGATCATATGGTTCGGATGCGCCTCGCCGAATTGCTGCAAATGCGCAAGCGCAGCCTCCTCGTCTCCCTGTGCCGCGATGAGACCGCTTGCGCGCCGTTGTGACACCACCGCATTCGGTCCGCTGGCAATCTGAGTATAAAACTCGATCGCACGTACCGGCTGCTTGTGTCGATCCGCGATGCGCGCCAGGTAATAGAGAGCATCCATCGTAAAGCGGCCGCTGCTTAACAGGTCCTGGAAATCATCCGTTGCCGCATCCATATGGCCAAGCCGGAAATTGATGATCGCCATCAAACGCAAGGCATCCGTACGGGACGGTTGTTCCAGTAGAATCTGATTGACCTGACTCATGGCGTCGTCATCACGCCCGGCGGACAGATACATGATCGCAAGTTCAAGACGAGCTGCCGGATCGGCGTCCGCGTCGTCGCCGATAAGCCTCGCCACGTAGTCGATTGCCGCATCCGCATCGCCGCCTAGCAACAGCGACCGGGCATACAAGAGGTGCGGCTTGAGCCACTCCGGGTCAATTTCAATCGCCTTGCTCGCTGCTTTGCCCGCACCATCAGAGTCTTCAGCCTGCAGCGCCATGACCGCAACCGCATAGTGGGCCTGCGCCGAATCGCGATACGGCTTGGCCAGCTCCCGCATGAGTTTATAGGCATCCTGCGCATCCTCCTGGGCCAGGAAAGGGATGAACGTCAGGAGTTTTTTACCCGGCTCCCTGCCACCTCTGTTCAACAGCGTGCGGAAACTTCGTCTGGCGTCGCGCAGCTTGCCAATTCGCAGCTCAAGTTGCGCGACATAGAGGAGCGCTTCGTCACTGTCGTGATCCAGCTCGACCCAGCGCCTGGCGGATGCCAGCGCGTCCTCGGAGAAACCATAGCTGTAAGCCACTCGCGTCGCCTGCTTCGCCGTCTGCGCAGTGGAACTGAATTTGGCGGCCAGGCGGTATTCAGCGGCCGCGCGCTTGTATTCGTGCTGTTCAAGCGCTGTTTCGGCTGCCAGCAAATGGGTGCTGGCCCGCTCATTCTCCCGTTCTTGCGCCGTAACCGGCGCGCACAGAAAACAGCCCAGCAAAATTGCAGGCAGCAGGCAGGCACCGTATTCGCGTTCGATACGGGCCTCAAAAAGCGGGTGATGAGTCATACTGTAAGGAATTTTCTTCGTCGTGGTGACCACAGACAGGAAACTGGACCATCAGTTCGCTTATGATACGCACTGTTTTTGATCCGCACACCCGAATAACCTGATGTCACTCAAAATTTTAGGCCTGAACCATAGCACGGCACCTGTCGAAATACGTGAGCAGGTGGTCTACGCCGGTGATGACATTCCTCGAGCGCTCGCGGCACTGGTAACACTCGATGATGTGCACGAGGCGGTCGTGCTCTCCACCTGTAATCGGACCGAATTTTACATAGCCGCCGGTGGCAGCGGCACCGGCGAGCTCGTCAACTGGTTGAAATCGGACCAGGGCCTGAGCGCCGCAGCCGAAGAGGCGCTATTCACGCTGGAGGGCGATGCCGCCATTCAACACCTGTTTCGTGTGGCCTGCGGACTGGAGTCCATGATACTCGGCGAGCCACAGATTCTCGGTCAGCTAAAGGATGCATTCCGCCAGGCGGAACTTGAGGGCACGGTTGGCCCAGCACTCACACGACTGTTTCACCATACTTTTTCGGTGGCCAAGAAAGTTCGCACAGACACTGAAATCGGCGGCAGCCCGGTTTCGGTGGCCTACGCCGCCGTCAACCTGGCCAACCAGTTCTTCGCCGGATTCGGCCAGCATACGGCGTTACTCATCGGCGCCGGCATGACCATGCAACTGGTCGCCAAACACCTGGTTGGCAAGGGCATTGGGCGGCTGTTCGTGGCCAACCGGGATATCGGCCGCGCCAAGGAGCTTGCTAGCGAATTCGGCGGCTATGCCCTGCCCCTGTCGGAAATCGACGGGACGTTGGAGGAAGCCGACATTCTCATCAGCTCAACGGCCAGCCCGAATTACATCGTCACGCAGGAACAAATGATCAAGGCGATCAAGGCCAGGAAACGCAAGCCGGTATTTGCGGTCGATATTGCCGTACCCAGAGACCTCGATCCCAGGATCAGCGAACTCGACGATGTTTATCTTTACACCATCGACGACCTCGACAAAATCATCCTGGAAGGTCAAAGCAATCGTGAAGCGGCCGTTGTGGATGCGAAGCGGATTCTCGATGATGAGACCGAGCGTTATCTTGGAATAGAGCGAAGCAAAGATGTCGCGCCCGTCATTACAGCGATTCGCGACTACGGCGGCACGCTGAGAGATGAGGTTCTGCAAAAGGGCCTGCGTCGACTGCGCAAGGGATCTGACAGTGAAGAAGTACTGGAATTCGTCACCGCGGCTTTGCTAAAGAAACTGTTACACCAACCCAGTGTCCGACTTCGTGAAGCGGGTGAAAACGCTGACAAGGCGTTCATTGCCATGGCCCGCGAATTATTCAACCTGAAAGAGGAGCAAGAGTGATCGCGTGAAAGACTCCATACGATACAAACTGGAAAACACACGCGATCGGCACGAGGAGGTGGCCGGACTGATGGCCGATCCCGGTGTAATCAGCGACCAGAACCAGTTTCGCGAACTGTCGCGTGAATATGCACGCCTCGACCCGATAGTCGCCCAGTTCGGAGAGTTCGAATCGCTGAGCGAGGATCTGGTCGTGGCGCGGGAAATGGCAAACGATGCCGACGCCGAAATCCGGCAAATGGGCGAAGAGGAGCTTGCGTCCCTCAGCGAAAAACGGGGTGTCATCCTGGTCGAGATGCAAAAAGCACTGATTCCCCCGGATCCGCATGACGACAGCAACGTCTTCCTCGAAATTCGCGCAGGCACGGGTGGCGACGAGGCCGCCATATTTTCAGGCGACCTCTTCCGCATGTACGCCAAATATGCGGAAGCACGAAAATGGTCACTGGAAATCATCAGCGCGCGCGAAGGAGACCACGGAGGTTATAAAGAAATTATCTGCCGCATTTCAGGCGACGGAATTTTTGCACGCCTCAAATTCGAATCAGGCGTCCACCGCGTGCAGCGCGTCCCAGCAACCGAAGCACAAGGACGCATACATACGTCGGCCTGCACTGTTGCCATTTTGCCTGAACCTGACGAGGTCGAGGAAATCGAAATCAATCCCAGCGACTTGCGCGTTGATACTTACCGGGCATCAGGTGCGGGTGGCCAGCATGTCAACAAAACGGATTCCGCCGTACGCTTAACGCATCTTCCAAGCGGCATCGTGGTGGAATG
Source organism: Pseudomonadota bacterium (assembly GCA_022563505.1). Lineage (GTDB taxonomy): Bacteria > Pseudomonadota > Gammaproteobacteria > Steroidobacterales > Woeseiaceae > JAADHU01. The sequence goes on from JADFNG010000038.1 coordinate 10,675, forward strand.
CCAGGACGAACGTTCCCAACACAAGAACAGGGCCCGTGCCCTGTCTTTGCTGCAAGCAAAGCTGCTGGATGCCGAAATTTCGGCTCAAACCAGTGAACAGGCTGAACGCCGCAAACTCCAGGTGGGCAGCGGCGACCGCTCGGAACGCATCCGGACCTACAACTATCCGCAAGGCCGGGTCACCGATCACCGCATCAATCTGACTCTCTACAAACTCGCTGAAATACTCGAAGGCGACCTGGACCATGTCATTGAACCGCTGTTCAACGAGTACCAGGCCGACCAGTTGGCCGCGCTTGGAGACTAACCCCACAGGAGTGGCATCCTGCTGCGATATACGGCATGGATCCGAGCCTGTTCTTACATCTGCTTGCGCAGATAATTGAGCACGTCGGAGCGGGTAATCAAACCCAGGAACTGCTCGCCATCCATTACGGCCGCATACGGTTGCACGTGCAGCATCGCCACAAGATTATTAACGCTCGTGTCCTTGTTCAGTTGAATGAACGCGGTTTGCATGCCTTCGCTGACGCAGGCATTCATGAGTTCGGGTTTGCCGAAAACGAGGCGAATAATCGCGTCTTCCGTCACTACGCCCACCAGCTTGCCGTTTTCCATGACCGGCAGTTGGGAAAACCCGGCGTTCCTCAGGCGATTGTGCGCGGTGGTCAGAACATCGCCCGGGCCTACGGTAATGGTGGCTCGTTGCCCGTGCAGCCGGCCGATCAGGTCACGCAAGTCGCCGAATTGTTCACGCTCAATAAACCCCTGATCTTCCAGCCAGAAGTCATTATACAATTTCGACAGGTATTTGTTTCCCGTGTCACAGACAAAACTGACGACGCGCTTCGCCTCGGTCTGCTCGCGACAATACTTGAGTGCCGCACAGATCAAAGTGCCGCTGGACGAGCCGGCCAGCAGACCTTCTTTTTTCAACAACTCCCGCGCCGTGCCAAACGACTCGGCATCGGAAATGCTATACGCCTTCCTGACCCGGCGGAAATCGGCAATGGACGGTATGAAGTCTTCGCCGATACCCTCGACCAGCCAGCCGGTGTTCTTCTCGTGCAATTCACCCTTGTTGATGTAGTCGGCGAGAATCGAGCCCACGGGATCCGCAAGAATCAACTCAACATCGGGCGCATGTTCCGCCAGGTATTTGCTGAGACCCGTCACCGTCCCGCTCGAACCCACGCCCAGAACGATGGCATCCAGGTCGCCTTCCATCTGTTGCAGAATTTCCGGCCCGGTGGTCAGTTCATGCGCCAGCGGATTGTCCGGATTGCCAAACTGATCGATGAAATACGCACCCTTCTCCTCCGCAATACTTTTGCCGAGATCCTGGTAATACTCAGGATGTCCTTTGGCAACATCGGAGCGCGTCAATACGACCTCAGCGCCCATTGCACGCAGGTTGAAGATTTTTTCCTGGCTCATTTTGTCAGGAAGAACGAGAATCAGCTTGTAGCCTTTCTGTGCCGCCACCAGCGCGAGGCCCAGGCCGGTATTTCCAGCGGTTGCCTCGACAATCGTATCGCCAGGTTTAATATCGCCGCGCTTTTCCGCCTCCGCAATCATCGACATGCCGATGCGGTCTTTGATGGAACCGGCCGGGTTGAGGTGTTCGAGTTTGAGGAACAAGCGACACGCACCGGTATCGATATGGGTCACTTCAAGCATTGGCGTCCGGCCGACCATATCGAGAATATTTGAAAATACGTTCATTGACGGTACTGCTTCTTGTCGAAGGGGCTGCAATACTACGCGAACGGCATAGTCTACGGCCAGAAATCGGGTATGACGATTGACATAGAATCTGCATTGACTACCACGGCGCAAGCGCTGCAAAGCGTGAGTGATTCTCCACGACTCGATGCCGAGTTGCTGTTGGTGTCCGTGCTGGATGAGCCGAGAAGTCACCTGTTTGCTCATCCGGACGAAGCATTAAGCACCGAGGATGCTGTCCGCCTGTCGGCGCTGGTTCAACGCCGGCTCAACCACGAGCCGATTGCATATCTGACGGGTGAAAAAGAATTCTGGTCTTTGCCGCTGATGGTAAGCACGGCAACGCTCGTGCCGCGCCCCGAGACCGAACTGTTGGTGGCAGCGACACTGGCACTCATTCCGCGCGATGCGAGCATGGCCGTGCTCGATCTCGGCACCGGCAGTGGCGCCATCGCGATTGCCATTTCGAGTGAGCGCCCGCTTTGCCGCATCGTCGCGACGGATTTAAGCTCACCGGCACTGACCATAGCAGCCGCCAACGCCGAGCGGCATGAGCTGACCAATATCACGTTTTTGCAGGGCGACTGGCTGGAGCCGGTTGCTGACCGCACATTCGATCTTGTCGTTTCCAATCCCCCGTACGTTGCCGAGAACGATGCGGCAATGAATCTGTTGCGCTGTGAACCACGCATTGCACTGGTCGCCGGGGAAGACGGTCTGGACGCGATTCGACGCATTGCCGCCGACGCAGGCAAGAACCTGCTTGGGGGCGGGGCGCTGCTCGTCGAACATGGCGCAGATCAGGAAGAAGCAGTCGCCCAGGTTTTGGCCGACGAGGGCTGGGACAACATCCAATGCCTGCCCGATCTCAGTAACCTGCCGCGTGTTACTTGTGCGCTGTGGAAGCCGAATGAGGAAGGCCAGGAGCCTGTCGGACTTAGGACCCATCTACTGCGGCAGCAAGCCACCAACAGGCTGTGGATAAAATAAAGCGCTCATCGCGTTACACAACCCCTGTGCCGTTGATTAACGACTAACTCATCCACTCGACCACACTCATGCCAATGAAGCTGCCAATGGCGTAGCCGAACGACCCGGCAAGGACGCCCGGAACCATCAGATGGTTCCAGCCCTTGGCCGATGCAATCGCCGGCGCCATCGCAGGACCACCAATGCAAACGGCCGAGCCCATGAGTATTTCGCCAAGATCGAGCTTGAACAGGCGACCAAGTGGCAACAACAACAGCAGGTGTACACTAACAATGATCAGCGCGACCACGAACAGAATCGGTGCAATCTGAACCAGTTTCCAGACATCGGCACTGGCCCCGATCGTCGCAAGAAAAATAAACATCAGGACGTTGCCTGCCTCGGTGAATCCCGACATCCTGGCCACCAGTCGCGGTGTCAGCGTCGCCACCATCAGTGCAAGTAAGGTGATTACCAGAATCCCGTATTGCGGTCTGCCGATCCAATTCGCTACCAGGTGTCCAACCGCTGCAAGCGCAAAGGCCAGTGCCAGCGCAGCGGTGAGGCCGGCGATATCGAGGTTCGCTATCTGGTGCACAGGCTTGTCCACGGTCGTTTTCAGCGTGTCAATCGCGCCCTTGCGATGACTGGGAAACAAGCGGGCGAAGCCCACGATTCCAGGCAGCGTAATGATCAGAATCAGGTGCAGATTCGTGATGACATTATCCGCGGCAAACATCGCGGCAAGCAAGGTCTTGTCCTCAAACTGAGTCGCTTCAGCCACCGCCGCGAAATTCAGTGAGCCGCCAATATAAGTGCCTGTAAATATGCCGGCCAACGCCGGTTCATTGGGTCCGAGGTCGATGAGAGACATCGCGACGAAAGCCCCGGCAACGACTGTCGCGCTACCGATCATAAACGCCGCCAGGGTTGCCCCCGCCTCGCGAAATACACGCCGCAGGTCTGCCTGAAACAGCAACAGGGGTATGGCAATCGGCACCAGGTAGTCCCAGACAACGTCGTAAACCGGCGCGGCGGAAGGAATAATGCGCAGATTGGACAGCACGATGGCCAGCGTGATCAGTAACATCACGCCCGAGTATTTGCGGCCGATTGGAAAGCGCTCGGACCAGAATCCGAATGTCGCAATACCGATCAATACGGCCCAGAGCGCAAAATCCTGATCGGGACCGATGAGCGGAAATAACTCGGCACTGGATTGCATCACGGGATCCGTGAGTCAGATACGTCGCTGCAAGGTACACGACTTGCCGGGCGAAAAGAAACACCGCCACGCAAAGTGTCAGGGACACCGAACGGCGTTCTGTGATACACAGGCATCCCACTTACACAAATACAGAGTTTCTATGATTACTATTGTGACTAGTCACGGCGATATCGTCGTTGAGCTTTTCGAGGAAACCGCACCGATCTCCTGTGAAAATTTCAAGCATTACATTGAGGACGGCCATTTCACCGAAACGATATTCCACCGTGTTATTTCGAATTTTATGATTCAGGGCGGCGGCATGACGGCCGATATGCAAAGCAAGTCCACGCGCGAACCCATCAAGAATGAAGCAGACAATGGTAAGAAGAACCTCCGTGGCACGCTGGCGATGGCCCGCACCGGCGTCGTCGACAGTGCAACTTCCCAATTCTTTATCAATCTTCGTGACAATGACTTTCTGGATCACAGCGCTGGTGACTTTGGGTATACCGTGTTTGCTAAAGTCAGCGAAGGCATGGATGTCGTGGATGCCATTGGCGCCGTTGTCACAAGCTCGAGCGGCGGGCAGCAGGATGTACCGATGGACCCGGTGACCATTCAGGAAATTCGTATTTCAGAGTAAAGCCAATGAGCAACACCGACCATTCTGCAAGCAGGGCTGCGCGTCACCTGGCGCTGCCGCAGATCGGTGCGCAGGGTCAGGAAAGCATTGCAGCGTCGACTGCACTGTTGATCGGGCTCGGCGGAATCGGCTGTGCGGCCGCGAGTTATCTCGCGAGCAGCGGCGTGGGACATTTGCTTCTGTGCGATTTCGATACCGTCGATGCAAGTAACCTGGGACGCCAGATTCTGTACGGACCGGCCGATATCGGAGAACTCAAGGCGCAGTGCGCGGTGTCGCAACTCGGCAGGATCAATCCGGACATCCGGCTGACTGCGATGATGGATCGCTTGAGCGGTGATGCACTGGCGGCAGTCGTTTCCGAGGCGGACATTGTCCTGGATGGTTGCGATAATTTTGCCACGCGTTTCGCGGTCAGTGATGCCTGTGTTGCGAATCACCGCCGCCTGGTCTCGGGCTCGGCGATTCGATTTGAAGCACAGCTAGCTGCGTTTGGCCCCGACTACGAAACCTCGCCCTGCTATCGATGCCTTTACACCGAGGCTGACGAGTCGCTGGAAAATTGCGCGGGTAACGGCGTGCTGGCAGCCGTTCCCGGTGTCGTCGGCACAATGATGGCGGTTGAGGCGTTGAAGTTTCTGGGTGGTATTGAGAATCCGCCGGGCAGGTTGACCTTGTACGAAGGACTGACCGGGGACTGGCGTCAGGTGGGGATTGGGAAGCGTGTTGATTGTCCGGGGTGTGGTTCAGTGGGATGATCGCCAATTCGCTGAACGCGCGTCGTTTAGATTGTGGTCGCGCCTCAGGAGACGCTCCTACAATAATGCCAATGGAAACATCGTAAATCGCGGCTCAGGTCCCGCTCCTACAGGAGTGCCAATAGAAAAATTGTAGGAGCGTCTCCTGAGGCGCGACCACAATCCAGGCAGCACGCGATTGCTAACCATTGCGATAAATATAGCTGTACGCATTAATCGCAGGCACCCCGCCGAGATGGGCATACAACACATTTGAACCCGACGGAAAAAATCCCTGACGAACCAGGTCAATCATGCCCTGCATCGATTTTCCCTCATACACCGGGTCCGTCATCATGCCTTCCATGCGTGCGCAAAGGCGGATCGCAGTATTTGTCTCTGCCGAGGGGATCCCGTAAACGGGATAAGCATATTCTGTTTTCAGTACGACATCGTCAGCGACGATATCCTGACCCAAGCCCACAAGCGCGGCCGTTTTTTGCGCGATTTCAAGAACCTGAGCGTGGGTTTGTTCGGGCGTGCACGACGCATCGATGCCGATGACATTTCGAGCGCGACCATCTTGCGCAAAGCCGACGACCATGCCGGCGTGCGTCGAGCCGGTCACCGTACAGACGACAATGTAGTCAAACCTGAATCCCAGTTCCGCTTCTTGCTCGCGAACTTCTTCAGCAAAGCCGACAAAGCCCAAACCACCGAACTTGTGAACCGACGCGCCGGCTGGAATGGAATAGGGCACACCGCCTTTATCTCGAACGTCCGCGATCGCCCGCTCCCAGCTCTCGCGAATACCAATATCGAAGCCTTCATCAACCAACTCGATATCCGCACCGAGCACGCGCGACATCAAAATATTCCCCACCCGGTCATACACAGCATCCTGAAAGGGCACCCAGCTTTCCTGCACCAGTCGGCACTTCATGCCAATCTTGGCGGCAACCGCCGCAACCTGCCGGGTATGATTCGACTGCACTCCGCCGATCGTTACCAGCGTATCCGCGCCGACCGCAATCGCATCGGGAATGATGTATTCCAGTTTACGAATTTTGTTGCCGCCAAAGGCGAGTCCCGAATTGCAGTCTTCGCGCTTTGCATAGAGCTTGACATCACCACCGAGGTGGGCCGACAGGCGTTCCATTTTTTCAATCGGCGTCGGACCGAACGTCAGCGGATAGCGTTCAAACTTCTCCAGCATGCCCCTGCTCCACGCAAAAATAAATCATCGCCGGCACATTACATCATCGATCGAATTGCCGCACCATTTCAGCGACCTTGCAAACCGTCTGCCAGTTACGCGCGGTAACCGCGACACCCAGGAGTTTTTCCACGCGCTTAGCCAGCTTCGAGCGACCGATGCCCTGCGGGGCATGCAGGTAAAACATGCGCTGCGTGAGGACAAATTTCTCGTTGGCCAGCTTGAGGTCATTGAGTGCCGCCTGGTTCGGCGTGTCCGGCGTCTGTGCGAGGAAAAAGAAATGCAGTGTCTGTGGATGGTCGATCGCACCCGGAAACGGATTTTCTTCAATTGCTTGCCGAAAATCTGCTGCGGATATCAACAGAATCTGAATGCGAAATCCGTAGCGTTTTTCGATAGCAGTCGCAATCCGATCTGTAATGTCATGCTTTAGTTCGCCGGTCGACCGGAAGACAACATTGCCGCTTTGTATGTAAGTTCTTGCATCCTCGAAACCCAGCTCCAGAAGTAGCAAGACAAGCTCTTTCATTGGCAGAATATTTTTGCCGCCAACATTAATGCCACGAAGAAGAGCAATCCAGGTGAGCATCGGGTTGCCTGTTGATATCATGTGCTTTCGAAAGCCTGCCTGAACGCGTTTGTATCAGGTGGCATCCGCCGCCGTTGGCTCGTACCCCAAGTTGGGTGCCAACCACTTCTCTGCCTCACGCAGGGGAATTCCCTTTCTTTGAGCCAACGACCTGATCTGGTCCCGGCCAACATTGCCGACCGAAAAGTAGTGCGCATCGGGATGGGAGAAGTAGAAGCCACTGACTGCCGCCGTGGGAAACATCGCAAAGGATTCGGTCAACTGCAGCCCGATTGCATTTTCAACATCAAGGAGATACCAAAGCCGGCCTTTTTCAGTGTGGTCCGGACAGGCCGGGTAGCCGGGAGCCGGCCGAATGCCGCGATACCGTTCGCGAACAAGATCGTTATTGGATAAAGACTCGGCCGAATCGTAAGCCCAAAACTCCCTGCGCACTCTCTCGTGCATGTACTCTGCCAGTGCTTCGGCCAATCGGTCGGCGAGCGCTTTCAATATGATGCTGCTGTAGTCGTCGTGCTGCGCTTCGAAACGCTGCACATGTTCGTCAATGCCGATGCCCGCGGTAAGCGCAAAACCACCGATATAGTCGGCAACCGCTGTGTCAGCGGGCGCAACGAAATCCGCCAGACAATCGTGAGATTTTCCCGCAGGCTTGCTGCGCTGTTGCCGCAGGTGGCATAGCCGCATTAATTCAGTCTGTCGTTTCTCGTCGGTGAAAACACGAATATCGTCGTGATCGACGCTGTTCGCCGGAAAAATACCAATGACTGCCCGTGCCTGAAGCCATTTCTCGTCGATAATTCGATCCAGCATTTCCACAGCGTCGTCAAACAGATTGCTCGCTTCTTCGCCGACTATTTTATCGGTCAGAATGTCAGGGTATTTGCCGTGAAATTCCCACGCGTTGAAGAACGGCATCCAGTCGATGTAATCTCTGAGAATGCCGAGATCGATATCAGAGAACACGCGCGTGCCAGTAAGTTCTGGTTTCGGCGGCGAGTAATTTTTCCAGTCGATTGAATGTTTGTTCTTACGCGCCTGCGAGAGAGACAATTGTGGCTTGAGTCGTGACTTGCCGGCATGTCGCTCGCGACGCTTCGCATTATCTTCCCGTACCTTTTGGATCAGTTCCGCGCGGCTCGATGCACCGACCAGCGCCTGGGCGATGCCGACAGCGCGCGATGCATCTTTTACGTAAATAACCGGTCCATCGTAATTCGGCTCGATCTTCACGGCCGTGTGAACCGGCGACGTCGTTGCGCCACCGATCAACAAAGGCAAAGTGAAATTCAAACGCTGCATTTCCGCAGCTACGTTGGCCATCTCCTCGAGCGACGGCGTTATCAGACCGGACAATCCGATGATGTCTGCCCCTTCACGTTTCGCCGTTTCAAGAATTTTCTCACAGGAGACCATGACGCCAAGATCGATGATTTCAAAATTATTGCACTGCAAGACGACGCCGACAATATTCTTGCCGATGTCATGCACATCGCCCTTGACCGTCGCCATGATGATCTTGCCATTGGTCTCAATGACGCCACCCTTCTCTTCTTCTATAAAAGGCAGCAAATGAGCAACTGCCTTTTTCATGACACGGGCGGATTTTACGACCTGTGGCAGGAACATCTTGCCTTCACCAAAGAGGTCGCCGACGACATTCATGCCCGACATTAACGGGCCCTCAATAACGTGCAATGGGCGGTCCGCGGCAAGCCGGGCCTCTTCGGTGTCTGCAACGACAAACTTATCAATGCCTTTGACCAAAGCGTGCTCGAGGCGCTTTTCGACCGATAGTTCCCGCCAGGACATGTCCGTCGTATCTCGCTTCGCGCTGGATGCCTGCCCTATGTAGTCCTCCGCGACCTCCAGCAACCGTTCCGTCGCCGCGGAATTTCGGTTCAATACGACATCTTCCACCGCATCGCGCAGCTTCCGGGGCAGATCCTCGTAGATCGCAAGCTGCCCCGCGTTGACGATACCCATATTCATGCCGGCTTTTATCGCGTGGTACAGAAACACCGAGTGAATCGCCTCGCGGACCTTGTTATTGCCGCGGAATGAAAACGATACGTTGCTGACGCCGCCACTGACCAGCACATCCGGCATCGCCTCCTTGATTCGCCGTGTCGCTTCGATGAAATCGAGCCCGTAACTGTTGTGTTCTTCTATGCCCGTGGCGACCGCAAAGATATTCGGGTCGAAAATGATGTCGGACGGGTCGAACTGCAGTTGCTCGGTAAGAATTTTGTAGCAGCGGACACAAATCGCTACCTTGCGATCAATATTGTCCGCCTGACCCTGTTCATCGAATGCCATGACAATGACGGCAGCACCATAGTCGCGCACCAGTCGAGCCTGCTCAATGAATTTTTCTTCGCCTTCCTTGAGGCTGATTGAATTGACAACCGCTTTCCCCTGAACGCAGCGCAGACCGGCCTCGATGACAGACCATTTCGACGAATCGATCATGAACGGCACACGGGCAACATCCGGTTCTGATGCGATCAGATTCAGGTAGGTGACCATCGCTCGCTCCGAATCGAGCATGCCTTCGTCCATATTGACATCGACGATTTGCGCACCGGTTTCAACTTGCTGGCGAGCGACCTGCACGGCCTCGGCGTAGTCATCGGCTTCAATAAGACGGCGGAATACGGCGGACCCGGTTACGTTGCTACGTTCACCGACATTAACGAACAAACTGTCGGGGCCAATATTGAATGGCTCCAGTCCGGCGAGGCGGCAGCGCTTGGGGATCTGCGGAATGTTGCGTGGTGCCTTGCCCCGGATGACCTCGCATAAAGCGCGGATATGCTCTGGCGTCGTGCCACAGCATCCGCCGACGAGATTGACGAGCCCGCTCTCTGCGAATTCGCCGACCACCGCGGCCATCGATTCTGGCGACTCGTCATATTCACCGAATTCGTTGGGCAAACCTGCATTTGGATGGGCGCTGACCTGAACGTCGGCGATGCGCGATAATTCCGCGACGTACGGTCGCAGATCGGCAGCGCCCAAGGCGCAATTCAGACCGACCATGAACGGATCAACATGCCGAATGGAGTTCCAGAAAGCTTCGGTTGTCTGGCCCGACAGCGTTCTTCCGGACGCATCGGTAATTGTCCCGGATATCATCACGGGTAGACGCAAGTCCAGTTCCGCAAAGGTTCGCCGAATCGCGAAAATCGCCGCCTTCGCATTCAGGGTATCGAAGATGGTTTCGACCATCAGGAAATCAACGCCGCCCTCGATGAGCGCTTTTACGGCAACCGCATAGGTCTCCGCTAATTCGGCGAAGCTGATATTGCGATATCCCGGATCGTTAACGTCCGGGGATATCGATGCGGTGCGATTGGTCGGCCCAAGCACGCCGGCCACAAATTTCGGCTCGCCGTGCTGCAGGGCGAATTCGTCGGCCACCTCCCGCGCAATGCGCGCAGCAGCAAGATTAAGCTCGGCGACCAGCGCTTCCAGGCCGTAGTCACCCATCGACGGTGCGTTGGCATTAAACGTATTCGTTTCGAGAATATCGGCGCCCGCTGCGAGGAATTGCCCGTGGATATCACGAATGACTTGCGGGCGTGTGAGGGACAACAAATCGTTATTCCCTTTCAGGTCGCTGGGCCAATCACGAAATCTCTCACCACGAAAGCCGTCTTCGTCCAGACGCTGGTCCTGAATCATCGTACCCA
>JADFNG010000124.1 GCA_022563505.1 Pseudomonadota bacterium
TCAACTGTAGAATAGGCGTAGACCATAAAGATCAGCGGGTGTAGTTCAATGGTAGAACATCAGCTTCCCAAGCTGAGAATGAGGGTTCGATTCCCTTCACCCGCTCCATATTCGCAACGCCGAAGCTGGATATTTTGCAGCCAGGATACGAGTTCACGAATAGATCAGAGGTTCCTTAAGGTCACACCCGGATGGAGTGGTTTTTTTATAGCATTTTTTGTCAGACGCAAACTCGGACAACGGGTTGTGATTATGTTGTGCACACAATATGGCAGTACCTGTAACTTGGGGGATATATGAAGAAAAAAATTCTCTTGCTTGGTTTGAGCTTGTTCTGCTTACCTGCGGTCGCGTGGTGCGATAACGAGAAGCCTTTGCGCCCGGTCCACACTTATTCCATTGTGGCGAGAGACGCAACAAGCGGACAGTTGGGTGTCGCCGTTCAATCCCACTGGTTCTCGGTCGGTTCCGGCGTTATCTGGGCGGAGCCTGGTATTGGCGCGGTTGCAACGCAATCATTTACGGATCCCAGTTACGGGCCGCTGGGGTTGCACCTGATGCGAGCCGGAAAAGATGCCAGTCAGGCTTTGCGCGCGCTGCTGGCCATCGATGAACATGCTGATGTGCGACAGGTCGGCATGGTCGACAGTAACGGCGTTGTTGCTAATCACACGGGTTCAAATGCGATCATCGAGCATTGCGAGATTGCCGGCGGTGGTTTTACGGTGCAGGCAAATCTCATGTGGAAGCCGACGGTTTGTACCGCAATGGTGCAGGCCTATGAAACAGCGGAAGGTGATCTGGCAGCACGTATGATGGCTGCATTGAATGCGGCCCAGGGCGAAGGGGGTGATATTCGCGGCAGGCAATCGGCGGCGCTTTTGGTCGTCAGCGGCGATGCCAGTGAGCCTGCCTGGGGTGGCCGCATCTTTGACCTCAGGGTTGAAGATCATGTGGAGCCGCTCACGGAATTGCGCCGCCTTCTTTTGACGGCACGCGCCTACAACCTGATGAACGAAGGCGACGAGCACATGACAAACGGGCGTGTCGAGGAGGCGATTGCCGCCTACAGTGGCGCCGAAGCGTTGCTTCCCGACAGCCACGAAATGATCTTCTGGCATGCAGCAACACTTGCAGCCGAAGGACTCGTTGATGAGTCTCTGCCCCTGTTCAGCAAAGCCTTCAAGCTATGGCCATTGTGGCGTGAACTGGTACAGCGCCTGCCGGAGGCCGGCTTGTTACCCGATGACCCGGAGCTGATGCAGAAAATCCTGGCGGTTCCGTAAGAGCGCGTTTAAGGCTCGCGCCTCATTTCTCGATAGATTAGTTGTAGGAGCGTCACCTGACGCGCGACCGGGCTCAAGAGGATCGTGCCTGAGAGACGCTCCTACAACTCCAGTGCTGCATCCAGCAGGGCGGCCAGGCGGACGCCAGCTTGTTGCAAACGCTGTTCGATGGTTTCTTTGTGCGTCGTCAAGTATCGCTCCGAAACGAGCAGTTCGCGTTGACGTTCACCCTTGTCGATCATCATATTGTCGGCGCTATACCAACAGGCACCCTGTTGCTGTGTGCAATATTCCGTCGCGGGCGAAATCGTGATCTGGTAAGACTCGTTTGCCCATTCGACGGGAGAGTCAAACCGCCAAGTCGTTCGTTCCCGATCCGTGATTTCCTTCCTGAGTCCTGCCGCTATCTTTAAATAGTCACTGCCAATACGTTGCTCGATAATGTCGAAATCCCAGACGGAGTGAATATTGCCGTGTCCCTGGTCGGCTTGTTTCGCGATGAAATTGCCACCCCGGTCATCCTGAAAGGAGACATGCAGTGGCTGATGCATATCCCCTACCCAGTGTCCGAGTAACTTCATTGACAGCAATTTGTACGCATCGGCACTATTCGCGTTGCGCAGTATTCTCAGATCGGTATCAATCGCGGTGAACAGGCAGGCATCCGCCATGGGGCAATCGTTCCGTGCAATGGCCCGATAACTCCTTGGCACATTGATGTAGTGCTCGATGGCGCGAATTCGAGGCGGACCGTCTGCGAACAAACAGGAGTCGGCGAACGTTTCAAATCCCGGGTCGAGGTCTATGAGTCGGTTTACCTCTACCCGCGTTGCGTCGCTTAATTCGTCATACGCAATTTGGCAAACAGCCCGGTGACCCGCGGCACCCCAACCCAGCGCGACCGAGGGGATAATGGCAATGATGAGTAATATTGATTTCATGTGTCTGCTCATAGTCAGGCCTAAGGGGTCGTGTTTGGATAATAACAATTTGCAGAACGTCTATCTGCTGCCCGTACTATTGGCGTGGTCGTGCCCTGATTCTTCTTCGAGCAGTATTTCGATGACGACAGGTCAGGTTTTGTCGAAATTTCCGGCGGCTCAAAAAGAGGCAGGCTTGCAGGCACTAATGCGAGCATCGCAGGGAAATTGGGCTATTATGAATGTGAGTCTGGAGATTGCGCTTGGTTTATCCGCACCGCGATGATCTGCACAAGATCGTTATCCTGAATCCGAAAGGGGGCAGTGGGAAGACGACGCTCGCGGTCAATATTGCGAGTTATTTTGCGCTGCGGGGGCCGATGCCCACACTGATTGACTGCGATCCACACGGGTTCGCGACCGAATGGTTGCGACGTCGACCGACCAATCGACCCATCATTCACGGAATTACGCCGCACAAGCACAGCATTCATGCCACCATCAGCTGGCAGTTACGCCTGCCGGCAGAAACAGACACTGCCATCATCGATACTCCAGCGGCACTGGATGGGGCTGAATTACACGATCTTACTTACGAGGCGAATTGCATTATCGTGCCCATCATGCCCTCGGCCATTGATATCCGGAATGCGGCAAAATTCATCGCGGAACTCTTGTTGCTGGCTCAAATTGAACGACACAAGCGGACCCTGGCCATAGTTGCCAGCCGCACACGCCACAATACTCTTGCCCTCAAGCAGTTGATGCGATTTCTGAGCAGTCTTCGCATACCCATTATTGCCATTCTTCGCGACAGTCAAAACTTCGTTCAGGCCGCCAATGAGGGCATTGGCATCCATGAGATGCCGGCGTACCAGGTGCGGAAAGACATCGGCCAATTGAATCTGGTCATGCGCTGGATCGAGCAGTCACGACAGCACAACAGACCGGCAAAAGATCCGCTGCCAATGCAGGATGAGCGGCCTTTGTCGGGCCGGCCCCTGCACTGATCGGGGCCGTATATCTGTGGCATTGCCACCTTATCGACCGATCCTGTTACGCATGCCGCACCCGCAGCAGAAATGTACGGATATCAGCGCCAAAAATGCAACTCACTCTGATAATTACGGTCGATAATTTCTGCTAAAACGGTATATTGGGCGCCCCACAGGGTGCCTGCCCGGATGTTGCAGCTCTGGCGTGTATCGAGCGGGTGGAAAATACCAATTAATAATCACGTAAGGCCAACAACACATATGCACCTGTCACGAATATTCCCCGTTCTGCTGCTTTTTTTACCGGGCATCTTGCTGGCGCAGGGTGGAACACCGGGTGGTCGATCAACAACCGTCGAAACCCTGATTCTTGAACCGACGGTCCTTCGTTCCACGATTAAGGCGGTGGGCACCGTGCTTGCCGACGCATCGGCGCTGTTGCGTGCCGAGGTGCCGGGGCAAATCATAAAACTTCATTTTGCAGACGGGCAACCGGTGGTCAAGGGTGAGCCGTTATTTTCCATTGAGGCAACCGTGCTTGAGGCCGAAGCCAATGAGGCAAAGGCGAATGCGAATCTAAGCGAGGCGGCGTATACGCGGGCGAAGGAATTGATCAACGACAAGCTCATTTCGGCCACGGACTTCGACAATGCGCGCGCCAATTACAATGTCAGCATGGCCCGATTGCTGTCCTCTCAGGCTCGATTATCCAAGACGGTTATTCGTGCGCCGTTTGATGGTTTTGCCGGTCTGCGAAAAATCAATATTGGTGATTACGCGACCATTGGTCAGGAGCTCGTGAGTGTTGTCAGTCTCGATCCACTGCGGGTTGAATTCAGCGTGCCCGAGACGCGGCTGGCACAACTGCAAGCCGGACAGATAATCAGCGTTTCGGTCGGTGCCTATCCCGACGAAGTATTTGCCGGTGTAATTACCGCTATCGCACCACAGATCGATGTGACCGGGCACAGCGTGGCGATAAGGGCACGCTTGCCAAACCCTGATTTGAAACTCCGACCCGGACTGTTCGCGCAGGTCAGCATTACCCTGGCGGTTAAAACGGCGGCGTTGATGGTGCCCGAGCAAGCCATCTGGCCAATCGGTCAGACCAAGACCGTGTTTGTCATCGAAAACGGCAAAGCTTTGCAAAAGACAGTGACGACGGGGCAACGAGAGCCGGGTTGGGTCGAGATCACATCGGGTCTCGTCGCTGGAGAGGAACTGGTGACTGCAGGGCAGATGAAAATTTTTGACGGCGCGGCGGTGAAGACGATTCCGGCGACCGGCATCGATAAATAGTCGCACGCATGCAGCTCTCAATTATTTCCATTCGCAGACCGGTGCTCGCCACCGTTTTGAACCTTATCATCCTGTTAGTCGGCATCATCAGCTACGACCGACTTTCGGTGCGCCTGATTCCGAACGTGGATGTGCCTATCGTCACTGTGCGCACCTCCTATCCCGGCGCGAACGCGCAGGTCATAGAATCGCAAGTCACGAAGCCGATCGAAGACACGCTCTCGGGCATTGAGGGCATCGAGTACATCAGTTCGGTGAGTCGTGCCGAATTGAGCCAGGTGACGGTGCGTTTCCTGCTTGATCGAGACGCGGATGCTGCTGCAAGTGATGTGCGGGATCGCGTCTCGCAGGCGCGGCGCTTCCTTCCCGAAGAAGCCGATGAACCCATCGTACAAAAGCAGGAAGCAGACGCACAACCGATTATTTACCTGGCATTCTCTTCGGATCGACATACGCGAACGGAGATTGCGGATATTGCCACGCGGCTGGTCAAAGACCGCGTGCAGACGATTCCCGGCGTTGCACAGGCGAATGTGTTCGGCAATCGATTTGCGATGCGTGTATGGCTGAATCCCGATCGTCTCGCCGGATTTGAACTCACACCGCAGGATATTGAAAACGCACTGAGAGCACAAAATATTGAAGTCCCTGCGGGCCGAGTCGAAGGTCCCAACCGTGAGTTCACGGTACTGGCGGAGACAGACCTGCGTGACCCGGAGGAGTTCGCGCAGATCATCGTCAAGAATACCGATGATTTTCTGGTCCGCCTTGGCGACGTTGCACGGGTTGAATTGGGCGCGGATTCCGCTCGCTTCATTGCACGCTTCAACAAACGCAACGCGGTGCCGCTCGGTATCATCAAGCAGGCCGTCGCCAATCCACTGGATATTTCCAATGCATTGAAGGTTATGTTGCCGGAGATAACTCGTACGCTCCCTGCGGGTATGCGTGTCGATTTCGCCAACGACAGCACGATTTTCATTCAGGAGTCGATCGACGAAGTTTATGTCACGGTGGCAGAATCCGTTGTACTTCTGATGCGAGTCATTTTTCTCTTCCTGCGGAGCTGGCGTGCGGTCTT
>JADFNG010000039.1 GCA_022563505.1 Pseudomonadota bacterium
CACACTCCGGTCTTCCGTGGTTGGTATGGCTGCGGGAGATGCCGGGCGCTCGATCACACGTTCACTTCTGGCCGTTCGATGGCTTTGCGGTTCCAGAAGGCAAGTCGGTGATTGCCGAGGCATACCCGGCCTTGTACAAACGGCGTTTCCGTCGGGAAAACCGCAGTCCGGATGAACACGATGCCTGGTCGATTGCGGCCTGGCTGCAGGAGGCAGATCGCCGGGGCATCCTTGATCAGTATTTCGAGCCGCCCCTGACACTCCCGGAACGCAAGCAGGCAAAGCTGGAGGGGTGGATACTCGGAGTTTGTTAGCAGGTTGCCTTTGAAGCTATCCGGAAGTTAATCAACTCACCCATTTGTATCGCACCCGATGCATATGATGGTTATGCGGAATCAGACCATCATGCTGCAATCGACCCACGATAATGCCGGGGGCGATATCCATTTCATCGGCAAATGATTCAATACTTGTCGCACCGAAATGCCCTGCCTTCACGAAGGATCGCCAGAATGCTGGGGGGATGAGCGTTTTCTGTGCAAATTCGTCGGCTTCTTCTTCCTGTTTCTTCCAATCGGGATCATCGATCCCGTTTTCGAGAAAAGTATGACGCTTGCCGTGCAGCAGGATGTGTCCCAGTTCGTGGAACAGGCTGAACCAGAAAATATCCGCCCAGCTTCCCCGAATGGTCATCATCAGGACCGCTTTACCCGGAGTCAGCCAAAAAGTAGCACCATGGGTACAGGTTTTTGGCAAGTGTGGCAGCAGCACGAATGCAATGCCCGCGTCTGCCAATTGCTGTTCGAGTTGCGGCAAAAATATTTCGGGTTCCTCTCGTGTCATGTGACGCAGGGATTGCAGCGCCGCACGCGCCTTTACACCGTCGAACTGCTTGGTCTCGATCTTATCAGCCTCTAACGCTCCACCGCGCAACCAGGCGACCAGTGCCTCATGAGAGACTTCGGACCTGCCGGACTGCCGGAATGCCGGTGCATAAGCATGGACGCCCTGTAAATTGTGCAGCGAAGCAACACCGAAAAAGCGGCGCAGTTCCAACACCTTTTCCGTTCGTTTTCGGGTCGGTTTGACCCAGCCGAGTTTCGCAATTTCCGGGTAGGGAAATTGAACCGCCAGATCGGTTTCTTGCTCAATCTGCTCTGCCGCCTGCCCTCGTGCCTTTGTCAGCTGATATTCTGCCGCAAGCCCCGTCCAGATGTGGGCAAGCACACCGAGCACCTGTTCCAGCTGCAGTGCCACTACGACACCGATGGTTGCCTGGTCATTCACGGCCGGATTCCGGCAGCGCTGGTTGCGTCGCTATTGGCTGGCGATCCAACAAGCGCTCGCGCAGGCTGAAATAGATCGCGCACTCGCAGGGGACTCGGCCAGGCGTCCCCGCGGGGACGCTTATTCATATCGCAAGCCGAATCCCAGTGGAAAAAGCGCATCTCGGCTGTCAGACGGAACATCCGCTTTCTGCTCACGCACCGCCTGCATTGACGACGGCATTTCGAACGGGAGCCTGCCCTCCGGCCTCCCCTCCCCAAACAATACCTCGACCACTGCCTGGTCGCTGGCACCGTACTCGACGATCACGGCCGCAGCGCTGTCAACAATATCCGGAATGACGGCGGGTCGATCGAGATACAAGACGATGATGGTAGGCACGGCTGCGGCAAGACTCAGAATGGCCGCTTTCTCTTCTCCTTTGAAATCGAGATCGCCGTGATGAAAGGTCCGCGCAATCGGGTTCTCGGTCTCGACCGGATACCAGGGAGTATTCAGCCGCACAATGGCGAAGTCCGCCTCCCCCGGCGTATCTACAATGGTGGCACGTTCAGAAAATACGGCTTTGTCGATATCTTGCAAATATACCCGAAGATCAGGACCTGTCAGCGGCAAAATGGGCTGCTCAATCGAAGCACCGTTCTTCAATAATGTCATCGCCCTCATCTGGCTGTCATGACCTAGTTTTTTTGCATCTGCAATGCCCACTCGCTCGGCGACAGCGCCGACATCTACAAACGGGTCGTCGAAAAGCCCGAGCTCGAATTTCTGCCGGAGAATGCGACGCACTGACTGATCGACACGCCCTTCCGCTATCTGTCCGGACTCCACCAGCGCCACGATGTATTCCGGACAGCGCTCGCCGCCAAACTGATCGACACCCGCATCCAGGGCCCGCTTGACTCTCTCTACCTCGCTAAGCGACTCAACACCCCAGGCCCTCGCCGGCCACAGAACATCGCCAACGTAAATATCGGTAATCACCCCCCAGTCGGTGCACACAACGCCATCGAATTGATACTTGTCGCGGAGCAAGCCGGCAATGATGTCCTTGTTGAAGGCCATCGCAACGTTCTCATCCGTCTGCCCGACCGGCACACCGTAGTAAGGCATGATGGAGGCGGCACCTGCCTCAATTGCAGCTTCGAAGGGTATGAGGTGATAGTCGAACTGACCGCCCGGATAAACCTGGCCCTTGTGGAACGAAAAATGCGGGTCGAGACCGTCTTGCTGCGGCCCGCCGCCGGGGAAATGCTTCACCATGGTCGCCACGCTGTTTGCCGACAATGCTTCGCCTTGCAGGCCACGCACGTAGCGACTCACTATATCGGCCGTCAATCGAGCATCCTCGCCGAATCCGCCGCTGATACGCGCCCATCTCGGCTCAGTGGCCAGGTCGATCTGCGGATGCAATGCCAGGCGAATTCCAATGGCAACATATTCTTCGCGCACGATATCGGCGAAACGCTCGATGAGATCCATATCGCCAATCGCTGCCAGCCCAAGCGGCTCCGGAAACCGGCTGAAGCCGCGCGCGTTAAAAGAGAAAATACTATTGCTGAAATGGTGACGAGGATCCGAAGCGATCGTCACAGGAATACCCAGACGCGTATTCTCTGTTACGTATCGCTGCAACTGGTTATACCACTGCGCATATACCGACAGATCATCCGGTATGCCCCACAAGTTGAAGTGACTCATGCCGTGCAAATCGATATTGACGATCGCCGCGTGCCGTTCCTCGCCGGAATCCGGCTTGAAGGCCAGCGTCGCATCGTCGTTCACAATTGCGCGATAGATGAACATGAGCCCGGCTTTTTCATTGAGCGTCATGCGCACGAGCAAATCGTCGATGCGCCGCTCAATCGGTTGCCGATCATCTTCGTAGACATCCAGCACAGAATTCTTGTTGAGGTCGCGATAAACACGCGCGTCCGACGTACAACTTCCACCGGCAATGACGCAAATCAACACCAGCAGCCATGCCGAAAATCGAATGTCCGGCCTCATTGTCACAACGCCATCTCCTCTGACATCAGACAAGACATGATACTCCGTCAAAATGACATTGACGGGTCGGGCGCACTGCTTGCGTTCGCAACAAACGGGCCATACGATTAGTTGCCAGCTGGCAACCCGTTGGCGTATTGGAGCATGACTGTGGAAGAACTCACTTTTCTGATCAAAGGATCGGCAAGCAAGCCCTATGAGGTCATCTTCATCAAGGACGGCGACAGTTTGACCGCCCTGTGTGACTGCCCGGCGGGTCAATTTGGTAATGCCTGCAAACATCGCATTGCGATTCTGGACGGTGATGCTGCGGCTATATCCAGCGAGAATGCCGATCAGGCACCAAAGATTATCGAATGGCTGGCCGGGACCGACGTGGAGGCCGCACTGGTGGAAATGCGTCAGGCAGAAAAAGACCCGGATAAAACCAAAGCGGACGTTGCCGTGCTCAAAAAGAAACTGGCCAAGGCGATGAACAGCTAGTGCAAATCTGGGTCGATGCCGATGCGTGTCCGGTGGTCATCAAGAACATTCTGTTCAAGGCGGCAGAACGAACTCACGTGCAAACGACATTGGTCGCCAACCAGCCCATCCAGGTACCGAGGTCATCGCATATCAAGACGATTCAAGTCACATCCGGATTCGATGTGGCGGATCAGGAAATCGTCAAACGCCTGCGTGCCGGTGACCTTGTTATCACTGCCGACATCCCCCTGGCCGCCGAAGTCATCCAAAAGGGGGCCTATGCCCTCAATCCGCGTGGTGAACTGTACTCGGCGGACAACATCAAAGCCCGCCTGAACGTGCGGGATTTCATGGACACGCTGCGTGCCAGCGGAATTCAAACAGGTGGCCCTCCGGCCTTGAGCCAGACGGACCGGAAGAATTTCTCGAATCACCTGGACCAGTTGTTAACGAAGTACCTCAGGAACAATTAACATGTCGCGAAAGTTGCTTTCGAGTGGTTCGGAATTTGAATCTAAAATCGGCTATTCCAGAGCCGTAAGGGATGGCGACTACGTATTCGTATCGGGAACCACGGGGTATAGCGTGGGTTTGGGGTGGGGTCGATGGTGATGCGAAATATCAAGGTTCGTGGTGGTCGCGCCTCAGGTGACGCTCCTACAATTTCTCTATTGGCACTTCTGTAGGAGCGTCACCTGAGGCGCGACCGGACTCAACAGGACCGCCCAGCGAAACAGCCCTCAAATGGCCTCCACCGTGAGACCCGACACCAGTACCGTTGGCATGCCGTGAGATACGGGCACCGTCTGGCCGTTCTTGCCGCAGGTCCAGCCGCCCTTGTCGAGCGTTGCGTCGTTCGCAACCATCGTAATGTCACGCAACGTATCCGGGCCGTTGCCGATCAGATTGAAATCCCGAACCGGCATGAGAATTTTACCCTTTTCCACCAACCAGCCGTTTTTAACCGTGAACGTAAAATTGCCTGCGCCGAGTTCCACGCTGCCCTTCGTGTAGGTCTCGGCGATAATCCCGCGACCCATGCGGGCCATCAGTTCGTCACGCTCGTAAGGCCCGTTCTCCATGAACGTACAGGTCATCCTCGGCATGGGTGCATATCGATAGGATTCACGCCTCCCGGTGCCCGTCACGGGCACACCGTATTGCCGTGCACTCAAGCTGTCGTGGAGATACGAGCGCAACACGCCCTTCTCCACCAGTGTTGTGCGTCCGCACACGTTGCCTTCATCGTCGTAGTTCAATGCACCGCGTTCATTCGGCATCGCGCCCTGATCCACGATATTGACAGAAGCATCCGCTATGCGTTCATTGAGCCGGTTTGCGTATACGCTTTTGCCATCACGATTGAAATCCGCTTCCAGGCTGTGGCCGATGGCTTCGTGCAGCAGCACGCCACTGGTTCCGGCAGCCAGCATGACCGGCATATCACCCGACGGCGGTCGTCTTGAATCGAACAACCGCAAGGTGCGATCGACGGCTTCTCCAGCCATCGTATCGATGCGTTCATCCGTATACCAGGACATGTCATCGCGCGCTGCGATATTTGCAAATCCAGAGTGAGACTCGTCACCACGACTTGCACTGACTTGCGCACTCAGGCGCGTCATGGGCCTGTGGTCGTATATCAAATGTCCGTCAAGCGTCGCGATGAGAATGCGCTCATCCGTGTCGGACCAGGATACCGTTACGTTTTCGATCGCTGGGTCTGCAGCGCGCGCCTTGCTATCGACTCGCTGCAGCACTCTCAGTTTCCGCTCGTTGGCAATATCGGCCCAGGCGATTTCGGTGACATAGGAGCTGCCTGCCGGTTTGGCCGTAAATGGGCTGCCAGGAATTGCTGGCTGGCCCGAAAGCGATGCTGCCGCCATTCTTGCCGTCGCCAGCATGCCCTCTAATGACAAATCCTCGGTGAACGCGAAACCGGTGTGCTCGGCAAGCATCACTCTCATGCCAACACCCTGCAGAACATCGGTGCTCGAACGATCGATTTCACTGTCCCGCATGCGCAAGACACTTTGTCGCCGATGCTGGAAGTAAAGCTCCGCATGATCGGCTCCTTTCGCGGTCAATTCCGCCATCACCCTGGCGATGATATTCCGGTCGATCCGGAACCAGTCCAGGAAGGGGTCTTCGGGCATGGGTTCTGCAACGGCAATGGCAGGTGCGACGCCGCAACCGTGCAGGAAAGCCGGCATTGTTACAACGGCACCGCCGGCAGCAATGTGGCGGAGAAATTCGCGTCGATCTGGTTTCATGTGCACTCTAAATCAAAGTATGAAGGGGCGCTTAGCGGCGTGCGTTTCGACGCCAGTGAAGCAACAGCAGAAAGCCGAACAACATGCCACCGAGGTGGGCGAAACTGGCAATACCCGGTCGGGCACCCGAAATGCCGAAATAGAGTTCCATGCCACCGGCGAGAACAACCAGGTATTTTGCTTTCATCGGAATAGGCGGTATCAGTAACAATATCATCCGGTTCGGGAAGGCCATGCCGAAGGCGAGGAGAATGCCGAACACTCCACCGGAGGCCCCCACTGTTGGATAGCCGCTACCGCCCATTGTCGCAACGACAAGCTGAATCATGCCCGCACCGATGACGCAGGTCATGTAATACGTTAGAAATCGCCTTGACCCCATGACGATCTCAAGTTCACGTCCAAACATCCACAACATGAACATATTAAAAAATATGTGCGTCAGGTCACCGTGCAGGAACCCGTAAGTGACCAGTTGCCAGGGATAAAAATCAGCGTAGATTGAATTCAGGGGCCAGAGCGCGAAATGGGACTCGACCACCCTGCCCAGCATCCCCTGGGCAACAAAAACGAGTCCGTTGATAACGAACAAAACCAGGATAACGTCGGGTATTGGGCCGCGATTCGTGCGTCTGCGCGGGCGATAAGAAGGCTGATTCAAGGGGTGATGTTTCCTGGGGGAAAATAGAAGTTCACAAGGAGTTTACGACAATTGGACGCGCTGTATGTGCCTACCAGCCGCCACCACCACCGCCGCCTCCGCCACCCCCGGAAAAACCACCGCCGCCACCGCCGGACGACGAACCGGGCGGCGTAACCGATGAACTGATGGCAGAGCCCAGGTCGCTCGAAAGACCTGATGTGGTTGAGCCCATATCGAAGCTGTTCCACGTGCCGCTGTACCAGGCCGGTTGATAGGCCGTATCGTTCTGTCCGTGCAGCCGTGCAAATAGCGAAGAAAATCGCTCGGCCCAGTGCTGCTCAATCCCCATCGCCAGCGCAAAGGGCAAGAACGTTTCGAACAACTGCGGTGTTTTCTCTGGGGGGTTGAGCAGGTTCAGCTCATCTTTTTCCGCAATCGCAAGATAATCCCGAAAACCGAGCATTTCATCGAGAACATTTCTACCGAGACCGGTGGGCCGCTTCATCAATACTGCGAAGACGGCGAAAACAATCAACATCAAAACGATCACTGCGAACAGTGCCAGGCTCGGACCGCTACCAACATTCAAGGCAATCAACGCGGAAACCAGTCCCACCGCCAATGCAGGCAGGTTCAACAAACCGTTGGATTTGAAATAGCGTCCCCGATAGTCCTTTCTCAGTGACGCGCGATGGGCAGTTCGAGCCGCACTGATTAACGCGTGATTCCCGGCTTCCAGAATGACCGCAGCGCCGTCCTCGAACAATGCGTCATAAAGCTCTTTCTCACCGGTCGCCATAGCGGGCAAGGACTTACCCGAAATCGTCTGCACCAGCGTGTGCACGTCATCGTCTTTCTCGATGCGAAGATAACCTTTTACCGCAAGATTGATTACAGCAGCCGTCATCACTTTATTGTCGTAATACATCTGATGGATGAAGCGGAGGGATGCGGGCGAAAACCCCTTGGGCGGTTCATATCGTGTGACAATCAGCCCCTCTTCCGGGTCGCGGCCAAAGACTTTCCAGACTGGAACCAGGTAAGTCAGCATGGCGATCAGGCCACCCAGTGCTACAAGAACGCTGAGATTATCGCGCAAAAACCACATCACTTTCTGCAGGCGATCCGGCGGCGTGATAAATCCTTTTGGCCAGGTGACGACAATCGTCATGCCCTCGTGAGGCAATAGCACTTTGCTGGATTCAAATGTGACGCGGCTGCCGATAACGTATTTCGAATACGCGCTGCCTTGCGCACCCATCGACCCCGTAAACGCAGCCGCTTCGATCACCTGCGGCTCTCCGGAGAAGTTGAGCGTTACTGTCGCACGGGCCCGATCAATGGGGAAATACCAGTCGTGACCGGTGACGTTCCAGTACAGCTCATCATGTTCATCGAAAAACCCGAGCATTCGATTCACTGTATAGCGAAACGTATAGGTATGGATACCCGGCGCAAGCATACGATTGGCCTTACCAAAATACGTTCGGATGCCATTATTCAGTCTTTCCGAATGAAAATCTTCCGGCGCATCATTTCTAAGTAACGACAACGGTTCGTACACCACTTCAAGATCGTTCCCGTAGGCGTCCCGGTAACGGGTCGGAAAATCGCGATAGATTCCCCTTCGAATCTGCTGCCCTTCGGCCCGAACGGTGATGGTCTCTGTCACTTCAATCCAGCCATCCTGATTAATCACGATGTCGCTCTTGAAGTCGAGAATTCGTTCGTCAGCCAGCAACAAAACCGGCAAAAGAAGGCAACAGGTTGCGAAGAGTTTCTTCATTCAACGTCCCCAAGATCGATGCGAGGCACGGCCGATACCTTATCGGAGGATGCTTGAAAATATTCGCGTATCTCGAATTTGAAAAATTGTGCAATAAAATTATCTGGTACGGTTTCGATGTACGTATTGAGCTCCCGCACAGAGCCATTGTAATAACGCCGGGCAAACTGCAGGTAGTTTTCGGTCTCGACCAACTCCTCCTGCAAACCCAGAAAATTTTCGTTTGCTTTCAAATCAGGATACTGTTCCGCAATTGCGAGCAGACGAACCAAACCGTTGCTCAATCCTTCCTCCGCCTGTCCGCGCGCCGCAACGGTGCCAGCGTTCATCGCTTCTGCTCGCAACGCGGTGACAGCCTCAATGGTCGCCCGCTCGTAATCTGCATACTGTTCAACCGCCTTGACGAGTAGCGGAATCAGATCGTGACGTCGCTGCAGCTGGACATCGATATCGCTCCAGGCTCCCCGGGCACGATTTCGGGCGCGCACCAGACGGTTGTACAGATAGGCAATGACGACACTGAGTGCGACGAGCAGGATAGACCAGATCATGCCGTTGATACCTCTTGCCTAATTGCAGACGTTTTATTGGCGACGCAAAGAAACTGTGTCGCCGATGTTTATCGGTCCACCATTGAGAATCCGGCAGCTAACCCAAAACGTGTCCCATTAGTAACGGCCGACGCACATTGTAGCGGAAACATTCTAAACTTGATAAGGCCGGGAACCCTGGAAAGGGCCGACGAAGGACGGCTAATACCAGAAAGAAACGAAGAATTGAATGATATTCGCATTGAGTGAATACAGCGGCTCCTCACCCAGGACCGCGCTCGTCCTGAGGTCGCTGAATTCGTCGTAATCCACTTGCATCAGATTGACAATCAAATTGACGGATCCCTTGTCAATAAAATTCCAGCCTTTTTTTAAGAAGGCGTAACTGACGCCAAACTCGAATGTATTGCTTGTCAGCGGGCTTAACTCTTTGTCCCGCCCGCGAAAGTTGGTTGCTTCCGAACGCGAGAAGATATCACGGTAAAAATGTGCGCCGGTCTGATCATGCCAGCGATATTTCGCCTTGAAGGTCCAGTCACCCCATGGGTGCACGTAACCGATGGACACCGTGTGTGAATCAATGCCCCATGTGTCCGTAAAAAACCGGTAGTCGCCGTGGATAGCCGCTCGATAAGGCAGGTAGTAGCGCGCGCCGATACCAATCGCGTTCGTCGTCCGGGTTGATGGATACAACTCCGGCTCGTAGCTGTAACCTGTTGCGCTGACCGGATCGACAAAGCGAACGGAGCGATACGGATTATTGAGAAAACCCTCGTCGGTAATCGTTTCCACGTTCAGCGTGGTAATCAGGTTTCGCGTCAGAATCTGGGTGAGGCCGATGCCATAATGCTGGCGCGTATTGTCGCGCTCAAAAGTCGGCTCGCCCACTTTGCCAACGACATCGTCACCGAGCGCGTAGCTAAGCGTCAGCGTGGTCATGTCGCCAAACATATCCTGACTGATCGCAATACTGTATGTCGTTGCATCGAAATCGCTTTCGACGCTGCTCGTGTAGCTGGTGCTTATCGTTGTATTGCCGCGCAGGTAGTCCATGCCGAGCGACCATTGTTTTCTTTCTTCGCTGTAAGGGCTGGCCGTCGTCACCACGTCGATCGATGCCGAACTCACCATGTCGACGTAGTAATTGCCCACAAAGGACAGGCTCGCGCCGACTTTCTTGCGAATGAGAATTGACGGACCATCGATCTCAACGCCACCACCTTCATAACGATGGTAAAGCAGGTCCGCGCGATCATCCGGCAGGACGCCCGCCCAGATGCTCTGGCTCATGGCCAGCAGAAACAAGGCAAGTCCGCTACGTCGCAGTTTCATGAGTCGTCTTCTCTGGCCTCGATTCAGTTACAACCGCAGCCACCTCCCACCGCACCTTCACCACCACGTGCTCCTTCACGAGCTTCAAAGACATGCTGAATGTAAGCGGTAGAAATCGGGTCGGCATCGAGAAACATGATGGGATCTGCCAGCCGGTCCCGTTCATAGGGTTTCACCCACGGCTCAATGCTGCCGCAAGCTGACAGGCCGCCCAGCAGCAGCAGTGGCAGAATCATTTGCCCTATTCGACTGATATTCATGTTCATGCTCCAAGCATATTCGACGCTGCTCACGCGAAACGTGATCCGGCCCTCAGAAGAACACCGTCACCCCGAGGTTGCCCTCGAGATTGTGTACGGTCTTGTCCTCACCGAGAAGGTCGATATCAAACAGGTGATCACGAAAATCCAGGTGAAGTGCAATCGAATCAGTCAGGAGAAAGCGATAGCCAACACCGAAGTTGACCGTGAACCGGTCATCACCCGCAAAGCGAGTCGAACCCAGGCCGGCGATCAGATACAAATTCGTGTTGTACGCCCTGCCCTCACCGAGAAACACTTCGCCCGGAAGAATGTTGTAGCCGAGATTCAGGTTGTAAAAAGTAAAGGTGCGATCACTGTCAGACAAGATCGGCGCGCCCCCACTGAGGCGTTCGAAGCTGGTCAACCCGGCATCGGTTTGACCGAAAGTACCCTCCACAAAAAACCCCTCGGTCACGTGATATGCGAGCCGCACCCCGTACACAATATTGGACTCGAAATCCTCGACACTCATGATGCCTACGAAGGCACCGATCTCGAAATTTTCGGTATCGATTTTCGGTTCCTTGATTTCGCGACGCTCGACCTCCGGATCGATCACCTGCCCGGGCGCCTCCGCGGTGGGTGGTGGCGCAGAGTTATTACCCCGGCCAAAGAGATTTTTCGTCGCAGCGCAACCGTTCAGCCCCAGGGCAAAGACAGGTAACACTAAAAAAAGAAGGCGAAACCGACTTTCCATTCCTCTACTTCCTCATTGTCATCGCGGCTTGTGAACACCACGTAGCTTTTGTATTCGGCTCTCAGAACAAAGCGCCGCGTCGCATAAATACGAACCCCCGCGCCAACATGAGCAACCTGATCTGTGCGATCTTCACCCTGAACGATGGTGGACTTGGGTTCAGTGTGAATCACGCCGGTTCCCAGCGTAAAGAATGGCGATATGCGCCAGTCGGGCCAGGTCTCATGAACAACGTTGATGCTGCCCATCCATCCGTTCGAGAAGTTGCCGAGGATTTGAGATCCCCAGGCCTCTATGGACACATGCGGATTCAGCGAAAAACTGCCATACAGTGAAATAATATTGGCACCGCCAAAATCTCCGGCGAGAATACCTGCCTCCCAGCGGGCATCGGTAAAATCCGCCTGGCTCGCCGCTGCAAATTCGATTTCCTGGCCATCCGGCTGCAAGGTGCGTTGTAACTGTTCCTGACTCACCCAGCCTTCTTTGCCATTTTCCGCGCGCACCAGAAACCAGTCGGTGCGGCGTTTCAGGATATCCACCGATTCGCCACGCTCCACGACGTAGAATTTCGGGTAACCAATACCCGGACCGGTACGCAATTCCAAATAGGGATCGGCCACCGAGACCGTGCGGTAATCCGCTTTCGCGTGCGCGGGTTCTGCCGTCAATACCTGGCTCATGACGAGCAACAGGAGCGCAGCCCAACTAACCCTAGTTAGCCGGTGCGTCGAATGGATTATTGTAATACTGCGCGCCGACATCCAACCATTCCGCAATTAAGCGTTTCTCCGCATTTGACAAGATCCCACCGTGAATCGGGTCCGCTTCAAACCTCGCAAAGAATCGATTGGATGCATTCGCACCCGCAACTCTCATTGAAGGCCCCACATTAACCGGCGCAAATATCGGCTCCCCGGTAATCGGATCCACATCAACCTGCACCAGTCGCTCAATCAAATTACCGCCGGCATCGAGCTCTAGCTCAGTATCCGTGGACATAAGTTCCTGATATGACTTGAAATGATCAGGTTCCAGATCCGATATTCCGGCAGAAAGATCAAGCTGCCCGGCGGGCACTATCGTGACGCCCGCCAGATCGACTATATTATGACAATTCGTGCAGTCGTTTGTGACGGGGTCCCCATTTCCGTCAAGAAGCGGGTTGCCCAGGTCATCCAGTACCGGTCTCGCGACGGACCACAGTGGATCGATGTGCGTCTCGTAGTTGATCACAATGCGACAATTGGCCGCCCAGGGCTGAGTCAGGCAGTTCAGCGAGGTAGGTGGTACCGTGTCCAGATCGAGGTAAGCGTAGCTAAAGGGTTGGTCCACAGCGCGACCGGCCTTGATTTCATCGGTCCAGACGTCGGTATATTCGATATCCATGGATGGCACGATGGAGGCACAGTTGTCCGGACCGCCACAGCTGATGCGCGCCCGGACTTCGGCCATGGTCTCGCCGAGGTCGCCGACGAACAGTGCATCGACCGTACTGGGATAAAACGAATTGCCGGGGGTCGCCGCCCCTTCCCAGGCGGAATCGAACGCATCAAATCGTCCGTGCGACAAACCGCCCTGGGCGACGTGACAGCCATTGCACTCAAGCAGCTGCCCGGGCCGCACCTGCATCCAGTTCTGATGCCGCGCGGTAATACGGCGGCCATCCGCATCGACGACACTGATGCCAAATGCGACGTTGGCCGGCACTTTCACCATGACTGACCCGTCAGGCTCGATGGGTACGTAGCCGAGAATCTCCCGCATGCCCTGAGCCGTACTCACGCCGAAAGCCGTGTTATCGATATCAAGCAAATCGTCGTTGGGTTGCGAGACGGGCTTAACAATACGCAGAAAACGCGCCGGCCTGCCTGCTGCCATGGTCACAGACGGATCCGCGAGTGAATTTATATCTGCCACTGCACCACCATCGAAATCGTAAACACTGCGAATACTGATGACGCCGGCTGCTTCGCTGACCAGGTTGGGATCCGCCAGGAACATGTTTTCCTGGTCGAGAATAACGGGCGGCGTCGGGCGCGGATCTGCTGAAACGACCTCCGTGAAGATGAATCCCTCTTCGGCTACCACAATGGGGAGCTGGGTATCATCTCTTGGGTCGTACATCCAGATACCGTATATCGGATCGGCCGCTTCGAGCTGCGTATCCGCGAGATTTTCTGCCGTACACGGCAAGAATATCCGTGCTGCCGGCGCCGGGTCCACAACGTCCGTCAAACGACACTGACTCCAGCTGACCAACAGTCGGCCGGTCCCGTCCTGGATCGGATAGACGGAACCGTAACGCCCGCCCGGTGATGGCACACCTGTTTCTGTCGACACCTGATTGATGGTGCCTGGCGTTATCGCCGGGCCGCCCATGCCCAGGTTATCTTTCGTCGGCTGCATGTTTTCGAGGTAAACCGGCGTATCGATGATGACGATATCGCCACCGCCGTCCGTATCCGTGAACGGTCGGACCAACACCATGATGCGGCCGTCCTCCAGTTCGCGAGGTTGCATGAACTGCACGGTTTCGCCGTTGGTGCCCGTAGCGTGGCTATTCTGGCCAAACAGGAGCTCCAGTTGCGATCCATCGGGATTCATGCGATACAGATTAACGGCATCGTTTGCCGGTCCGGCATGGTCCCAGCGACTGAACACGATCTGGCCATTCGACAAAACGGCGGGGTCGAAATCGTGGCTCTGGTTATACGAAACCTGTTCAATGTTGGAGCCGTCAGTGCCCATGACGTGCAATACAAACGCCGGCTCATTGTCGTCTTCATCCTGTGCCGCAAACTGCGGTTTGCTTTCGTCGAGCAAGATCGCATTTGAACGCAGTTGCCGTGTCGATGAGAAAATAATGCGGCCATCCGGCAAGTAGTGTGGCCCAACATCGTGACCGAATTCTGCCGTCAGGTCGGATGCAATAACACGGCTCAGCGTGTCGCCTGCAAAGGTGTACACCCATATATTCCAGGTCGGCTGATCTTCGTCGTCTATCGCGAGATTCACATCGATGGGCGTGCGCATGGAAAATATAATGCTGCTGCCGTCAAAGGCCATTTCGATATCGCGCACGGCGCCGAGACCGTTCGTAATGGCGCCGGTAATATTCACGGCAGACGCGCTGGGTGCCGCGCGGTCACGAAAGAAAAGATCCGCGCCAAAATCGAACGTAAGCTGCTCGCGGAGATCGGCCTGCGCAAACTCTCCCTGGTTATCGACCGGCAGCGGCGCTCTCACATAGGCGATGGGAAAATCGATGACCACGGGATCGGCGTCCTGGCCGGTGCCGATACTGACTCCATCGCCACTACTGCAAGCGGCAACGACAAACATCGCACTCAGCAAGGTCGCAGTACTTTTAGCAACCATCGCGATCTCCTCTTAATCCACTATCCCGTTGACCGCCAATACTGAACGTGACTGCCCGAACTTACCGTTAACACGATCACAAAATATTCGGCGGTCGAATCCGGCCGTCGCAATGGCGATTTGTTGCGGGCAGTATAAAAGATCAATTTACCTCAACGTAATGTCTCGAAAGAACGACAGTGCGCAATGTAAAACCTGATATTGCGTGGCAAGTTTTATCCGTATTGGCCACCGATTACGACGACCGTCCCGAGACTGGCCTAGCTCCTGGTGCGAATGTCCTCTTTCAGTCACCTGCAGGCCCGACCATCAGCGGAGTGTTCGGGTTTCGCAACAAGAAACACCGCAGGCGACGCAACGTCCAGTTTGATCTGCCATTCCGGTGACGAAAATGGCCATTCCGTCTGTCATCGGCGACAGGTGTACTTCCGTTCATAATCAGTGGCTTATGCAATCGAGCGCCCGTAACCGTGTGCAAGCGACGACAAACAGTTTACATATCGCGACACCCGCCATTGCCCCGCAAAGCCCATAAGCAGCTGATAATAAAA
The DNA here is from genome assembly GCA_022563505.1 of Pseudomonadota bacterium. Classification (GTDB taxonomy): domain Bacteria; phylum Pseudomonadota; class Gammaproteobacteria; order Steroidobacterales; family Woeseiaceae; genus JAADHU01. The sequence goes on from JADFNG010000039.1 coordinate 15,279, forward strand.
TGTTTTACGGGCCATTTCTTAGCTTGTCGACAGGTTGGCACAGCACTTGCTTCTATATAACGGTGGAACGTTGGCAACCTCCCCTTTGGAGTAGCCGGAATTGACGGGAATGTGAATGCATTCACGGTGATTGCGGAAACTCTCAGGCAGTATGTTTGAGGCAAGTCCGCCTGTTTGAATAACAGCGTCATCACGGAAGATGCTTGAAACCTACAAGGACATTTGCATTAAACGCCCGGATTGTTGCTCGAAGTTTTGGGCCGCACGCATTTAGGTCGTATTAATCATGATCAGGATTGTTATGAAATACAGGACGTGGACGAAAAACAAGAACTCCGCTGGCCAGGAAATGGTTGCCGCATGTTGCAGGCTGCTGACCCTGGGTCTGCTCGTTGCAGGCTTCGCTGCAACCGCGAGTGCAGGACCGCGCGAACAAGCGAAGCGGATACACGATCGCCTGGCCGGTGTGCCGCCAAGCGAGCTGGTATTGCAGCAAATGGAAGCCGAGGTGGATCAGTTTCAGGCCGGCAGCGCCATTGATGCTGCCTATCGCGCCATGGACAACCCGAATTTCTATAACATCACTTTGAAGAATTTCGCCGCACCGTGGACGAATCGCGCGGGCGACGTGTTCGTTCCCCTGAACGACTATGTGGCAACCGTTGTCGGCATGATCCGCGATGACGTGCCTTTCAACACACTGCTATCGGCTGACATCATATACGTCGGTGCCAACAATCTTGGTCTGCCCGCGTACTCAAATAACAACAACGATCACTACGCCACCCTTGAGGCCAACGGCCTGGACATGATGACGGGTCTGGAGCGACGAGTGCAGTCAAACGTAACCGGCCTGCCGCAACAGGCTACGGCCGGTGTTGTCACGACCCGCGCTGCCGCAGAAGCCTTTTTCGTGGCCGGCACCAATCGCGCAATGTTTCGCTTCACGATGGTCAATCATCTGTGTAACGACATGGAACAGGTGCACGATACCAACCTGATTCCTGACCGCATCCGCAAGGACGTGAGCCGTAGCCCGGGTGGCGACAGTCGATTGTTCCTGAACAGTTGCATCGGCTGCCACACCGGCATGGATCCACTGGCGGGTGCTTATGCGTACTACAACTTCAATGAGACGAGCGGCAATATCGAGTACACGCCGGGCGTTGTGCAGTCAAAATATTTCAACAACGAAGCGAATTTCCCCGGTGGTTATCAAACCACGGATGACAGCTGGATCAACTACTGGCGCGAAGGGCAAAACCGCTACCTTGGCTGGGATCCCGCACGCCCGGGCAATGGCAACGGCGCCAGGACAATGGGCGAAGAACTTGGCAATAGCGATGCATTCGCGGCCTGCCAGGTGAAAAAAGTGTTCAGGGCAGTTTGCCTGCGCCCGCCGGAAGACGCCACCGACCGCGGCCAGGTGAATCAGATGATCGCCTCATTCACGGCGGGCGGCCGCTACAGCATGAAGCAGACTTTTGCGGAAGCCGCAGTCTACTGCATGGGTCAATAGGAGGACATGACAATGATAAATACACAAGGAATTGGCATGGCCCTGTTGCAAAAGGATTTTGTCGCCGCCCTGCGCGCAAGCACACTGGCAGGTATGTCCGCTGTGCTACTTGCGGCTTGCGGTGGCGGTGCGCCAACCGTGGACAATCCTGTGACCAGCATCACGCCGCCGGTGACCTATCAAGGACCACCGCCGGCAACCGAAGACGTACAGGCATTCAAGCTGAATCTCTGGGACAACGTCCAGGTGAGCAATCGTTGCGGCGGCTGTCACAATGAAGATTTCGGTCAAACACCACTGTTCGCCCGTCACGACGATGTGAACCTGGCGTACGAGGCGGCCAACACGGTGGCCGATCTAGGTCAGCCATCCGACTCTCGACTGGTATCAAAGGTAGGCACCGGCCATCACTGCTGGCTCACCGATGCCCAGGCTTGCGCCGATATCATGACCACCTGGATTCAGGGCTGGGCAGGCGCTGCATCAGAGGGCGGTCGGGATATCGTCCTCGAAGAACCACCTCTCAATCCGCCGGGCGCCAGTAAGAGTTTCGCAAATGCCTCGGTGGCGGATTTTGCCGCCCTGGTTCACGAACCGATTCTGACAACCTACTGCGCCGACTGTCATAGCTCTTCAGCACCGACTCCACAGCAACCCTATTTCGCCGAAGCGGATGTGGCTATTGCATTCGAAGCCGCCCGACCGAAAATCGATTTGGACGATCCGTCCAAATCAAGACTGGTTATTCGCTTACGTAACGAATTCCACAATTGCTGGGACGTTGGTTGTGCGCAAGCGGCAAATGCAATGGAAGCTGCCATTCAGGACTTTGCCGATACGGTGCCATTAACTGAGGTAGACCCCGACCTCGTCACCAGCATGGCATTGAAAATCGTCGAAGGAACGATCGCGTCAGGCGGCAATCGCTACGAGAACGCTCAAATTGCGCTGTGGGAATTCAAGACAGGCAACGGTCTGACTGCATTTGACACCAGCGGCGTCGACCCCGCCATTGATCTTACGTTGTCCGGCGACGTCACCTGGTTTGGTGGCTGGGGCATCACCATTAACGATGGCAAAGCGCAGGGAACAACAGCCGCAAGCAAGAAGCTTCACGACTTGATTCAGGCCACCGGAGAGTACTCCATCGAAGCCTGGGTCGTGCCGTTCAACGTGACCCAGGAGATGTCGAAAATCGTCACATACTCGGCCGGCAATGATGCGCGTAATTTCACGCTGCAACAAACGCTTTACGATTATAACTTCCTGCATCGCAGCACAACGACGGGCGCAAACGGTGATAATCCACAGCTTTCGACACCAGCAGCAGACGAAATCCTGCAGGCAACGCTGCAACACGTGGTCGCAACTTACAGTCCGATCGACGGCCGTGCTATCTACGTCAACGGTGAATTGGTCACGCCGCAAGGAGACCCTGCGACTCCAGGCACTCTCGTCGACTGGCAGGATACGTTTGCTTTCGTACTGGGCAACGAAGCGTCCGGCGATGGGCTCTGGCAGGGCGTTCTTCGCATGGTGGCCATTCACAACCGCACACTGACACCTGAGCAAATTGTGCAAAACTTCGATGTCGGCGTCGGCGAGAAGTTCTACCTGCTCTTTAGTATCGCGGACATCATCAATGTACCGAGTTCGTATATTCTGTTTGCGGTGGCACAGTTCGACTCGTTCGGCTACATCTTCGACGAAGCGCACTTTATTACACTCGGAGGAGCACCCGCTGTCGAGGGAGTAGCACTCGAGGGGATGCGGATCGGTCTGAATGGCACCGAAGTGCCTGTCGGCCAAAGCTTCGGCAACATAGTACAGACTCTGAGTTCGGCACAATTCGGTGAGCTGGGACAGCCTTTGTCACCGCTTGCCGCCGTCCTGCCACTGGAAAAGGGTCCTCAAGAAGATGAGTTCTTCCTCACCTTCGACCTTCTCGGTGACCAGTCCTACGTTCGCATAGACGACCCGGCGCTGGTCATTGTCGAAACAGACCTGCCACCGGCACAACGAATCGGCGTGCGAACCTTCGATGAAATCAATGCCACGATGGCAGCGGTGACCGGTGTGGATCCCGAGACCCTGGACGTAGACGTGACGTATCAGAAGCTGCGTCAGTCATTACCCACTATCGAAGACCCACAGGCATTTCTCTCGTCACATCAAGTCGCGATCGCGCAATTGGCAATCGAGTATTGCCACGCGCTGGTCGATGGCCCCGGGGCGGCTGCCTATTTCAATGGTTTCGATTTTGGTCTATCGCCAGGCGTCGCATACGCTGGCGCTTCCAGGAATCAGGTTATCGATCCGCTGATCGACCGAATCATGGGAATTGGAGTGCTGACTCAACCTGACTTCGTCGATGTGCGTAACGAGTTGGGATATTTCACCACGGATGGGGTACGTCCGGACAATCTCATCGACCGCTTCCTGGTCAGCGCGGATAACCCGAACTCGGCTTCGATCGCCAAAGGCGTCTGCGCAGCGATACTTGGCAGCGCTGTGACGCTGGTTCAGTAGACAGAATAAAAAGGATATGAGGCATACAGATATGGCTAACAAAGGACAAGTCAGAAATTGGGATGCGCCGCAACGGCATGCGGACCATAAGCGCCCGGTCACGCGCAGGGAGTTCGTCGCACAGGGATTCCTGAGCGGCTCGGCCCTCGCATTAACCGGTGGCGTGATGAGCCTGTTCGCAGACCCGCGCGAAGCCTACGCAATATTGTCCGACGACATGAGAAATTTACTCGGCCCTTGCGGTATCGCGACGGCGGGCGCCGGCAAGATTCCGTTTATCTGTTTTGACCTGGCCGGTGGCGCCAATATTGCGGGCTCCAATGTCCTCGTTGGCAAGGAAGGCGGACAAATGGATTTCCTGAGCACCTCTGGCTACGACAAGCTTGGGCTGCCCGGCGACATGGTGCCGGGCCTCAATGATGCCGGCGGCCTGCCTTTTGCGAATACGGACTTCGGCCTCGCGTTTCATTCTGACAGCGCATTCAAACGCGGCATGATGGCCAGCATGACAGCGGGCATCGAGACCAATCTGACCGGCGCGATTATCCCGGCGCGATCCGATAACGACACCGGCAACAACCCGCATAATCCGCTTTACGGGATCGCGCGAGCCGGCGCCGATGGCTCCATCCTTACCCTCGCAGGCACAGAGAACACGCCTTCCGGCGGCAATTCAATGATACCGGCGATGCTGATGAATCCGGAATTGCAACCGACGAAAGTCGACCGGCCCAGTGATGTGACCGGTCTGGTCGATACCGGCAAACTCGTTGGCATCCTGGGGCCGGACGATGCCACGGCAGTTATGGAATCCATTCATCGGATTACCTCTGAGAAAATGGCCGTCGTGACCGCAGATGCGGTGGTGAAAGACATGCTGAAGTGCGGTTACCTGAAGGCTGCAGATATTGCCGATCGATTTGGCGACACGCCGCTGGATCCGGCATTGGATCCTGCGATCGTCGGTCCGGCTGGCAGCTTTTCGGCCGCCGAATTCAACGGTGGCGGACGCGACGGCAGAGAATTCCAGAAAACCGCTTCGGTCATGAAACTCGTCATAAATGGTTTTGCGGGTGCGGCCTGTATCGAAATGGGCGGTTACGACTACCACGGCGGTGCGCGTGCCGAAGGCGAAGTAAAAGACTTTCGTGCCGGACGTTGCATGGGCGCCTGCATCGATTACGCCGCAAAAATTGGCGTACCGTTGATGATGTATGTATTCAGTGATGGCTCATTATCCAGCAACGGTGCGCTTGATAACTCGACGGAAGGCCGTGGCAAAGGCGAGTGGGTCAGCGACAATTCATCGACGGCCGCCGCATTCTTCATGGTCTATAACCCGACCGGACGCGCACAGCTTCGTGGAGCGACACCGGACGAGCAGGCCATGCATCAGCAGTTGGGTCATTTTGATGCCGGCGCATCCGTCGTTCGAACTGCAACGCCGGCAGCAAACAATGTCAATCTTCTCGTCAACACTGTCATTTTGAATTACATGGCATTGCACGGAGAAGAAGGTAATTTCGCCAATCTTTTCCCGAATCACGGTCTAGGCAACAACACGCTGCGCGACCGTATGACCGCTTTCGACGCGATCGTGAGTGGCGTCATCCCCCCGCCACCCGGATAGATCGAAAACACGTCGATTCAACTGGCCAGCCGGACATGTTCGGCTGGCCGGTTTTTTGTCCTGCACAC
>JADFNG010000040.1 GCA_022563505.1 Pseudomonadota bacterium
GCCGTAGCCAAATGTGATCGCAAGCATCACTCGAATCCGGTGCCTGCGAAACACGCTGTCGACGTTGGTGGGGGTGACCAAGGGTTCCGTTTCGGCCATGCGGTTTTCCTTCGTTTTTGGTTTCTCGACAGCTTGCCATATTGCTGTCGATGAATCGATCAGAGGTTCCTTAACAATAACCCGGGAAGGGTCCTGCGTGTCAACCGGATACAGTTCGCGGCGTTGTTACCTCTGACAGCATGATTTGCGTTTGATGACCAAAGGAGTTGGGACATGAACAAGTTGCAAGCATTGAAAATCGTAACACTTGCCCTGGTGAGCACGGGATTGCTCGCCGTGAGTGTCAGTGCAAGCGCTGACGAGGGTGATCGCATTGAGCGACGCCTGGATCAGAAGGGCGATCGCATTGAACGGCGCCTCGATCACAGGGGAGACCGCATTGATCGGCGACTGGCTCGTAAAGGGGATCGAATCGATCGACACCTGGATAGACGTTCTGATCGTGCCGCGGATGCAGGTCGCGATCGGCTTGCCCGACGTCTGGACAGGAAGGGAGACCGCATTGATCGTCGACTGCATAACAGGGGTGATCGTATAAACCGTCGTCTCGACAACAAAGGTGACCGTGTCGATCGCCGTCTGCATGACAAAGGCAGACGCATAAACCGTCGGCGCTAAGAGGCCGGTATCAATGACGACAGCGTCCGCCTGCAATGCCGTTGGGAGGGATTGCGCGGCGGGCATTTTTTTGCTGTCCGACGGTGTAATATTGTTATAAAAGAACGGCTGAGTTGTGAAAATTTTCTATGGTATCCATCTGGGATCATGCGCCCGTTTTTTCCGACTAAGGATTGCTTCGTTGAGCAAACGTAACTGGTCAATAGACTCGCTCGTCCTGATTTTCTCGTTTATTGTGCTCGCCCAACTGCTGACCTACGTCATTCCGCAGGGACAGTTTGAGCGTGAGCCTTATCCGGATAATCCCAGTCGCTCGATGGTGATCCCGGAAACCTATGTTACTGCGACCGCCGAGCAACAAGTCAGTATTGAGCCGTGGTATTTCCTGACCGCGATACCGAAAGGATTCGAAGCAGCGCAGGACATTATTTTCCTGATTTTTATTGCGGGCGGTGTCATCGCGATTCTTCGCAAGAGCGGGGCCATTGATTCGGTATTGCACCGGGCCGTCGCCAGGCTCAGCGGGAGTCCCGGCATTCTGATTGCGGGCTGCCTGTTCATCTTCAGTCTGGGTTCCTACACCATCGGTATGGGTGAGGAGTATGTGCCACTGATACCCCTCATCGTTACGATGAGTCTCGCGATGCGCATGGACGCGATTGTGGCGATGGGACTCGTCTGGATTCCTTACGGTATCGGTTGGGCATGCGCCGGCATAAATCCCTTTGGTGTCGTCATTGCTCAAAATATCGCCGGACTACCGATTACGTCTGGCTGGGCGATTCGCATTGTGATGATGGCCTGTTTTCTGCTCATCGCTTTTCATCATATTTATCGCTACGCCATCATGGTGCAGAAAGATCCTTCGACCAGCCTGGTCGCCCACATCGATTACAGCACTGGCTTCGACGCACCGGATGACATACGTCTCAGCGGGGCCCGGATTGCGATTCTGCTGGCGTTTGCGGCGGGTGTCGTCGGCTTCGTCGTCGGAGCTTCGCTTTACGGTTGGTATATTGCGGAATTGACTGCGGTGTTTTTTGCCATTGGACTTTCAGCAGCGGTCATTGCCCGCATATCGCCAGGCGACACGAGCAGAACATTTATTGCCGGTGCAGCCGATATGACAGCGGCCGCGTTGCTGGTCGGATTTGCTCGTACTATTGAAGTGGTACTGGCGGACGGGCAGGTGATCGACAGCATGGTGAATGCCATCGCCAATGTGCTGCGCGATTTCGGTCCCGAGACATCGTCGGTCGGCATGCTATTCGTGCAGACGATCTGCAACTTTTTCATTCCATCAGGCAGTGGGCAGGCATTTGTCACGATGCCCATCATGTCGCCATTGGCGACGCTGACCGGTGTGCCACAACAAACAGCAGTGCTGGCGTATCAGTTCGGCGATGGGTTTACCAACATGATTGTGCCGACCAGCGCATTGGTCATGGGTGCGCTGGCGCTGGGCAAGATTCCGTACGGTGCCTGGGTTCGTTTCACCGCACCGCTGCTGGTGAAGCTATTCGGCCTGGCGATCGTCTTCCTGATTCTGAGCATTCATTTCGGTGACGCGGTCGGGTTTAATGCCTAGCCCGGGCCAGGAGCCTGCGCGGTGGAAAGTATTCCTGCTGCGAAAGCATCACAGCGGTCCATTTTGCCGATCTTTTTCGTTGCGTAATCCCACTATGCGCCTCAAAAGATCGGCAAACTGTCCTCGCTGTGCCACTTTCTCGCTACGGATATTTCTACCGCGCAGACTCCTGGCGGCTATCGATAACGCGTGCTTCGCCCCGGTTTCTCGGGTCCGAGGCGGCCTGAATATTTTCACCGTCGTCATAAATGACCTGGACGTCGCCAAAGTCAAAAGGGCTCATCGTGCGATAGCCGCGATCTTCTAACGCGGACAGGGTTTCCTCCGGCAATGGCCTGCTTGGGCCGAGAAAAATCAGATCCGGTGGCAGGAGTTGATGATGGAATCGGGCGGCGTCTGCCGCCTCGTATGGCGTCATGCCGAAATCGATAATGTTCAGAATCGTCTGGAAAACGGAGGTGAAGATGGTTGACCCTCCCGGCGTGCCAATGACCATCACCACTTTGCCATCTTGCAAAAGAATCGTGGGCGTCATTGATGACAACATGCGCTTGCCCGGCTGGATTTCGTTCGCCTTGCTGCCGACGACGCCGAACACATTGGGTACTCCGGCTTTCGCGCTGAAGTCGTCCATTTCATCGTTGAGCAGGAACCCTGCGCCTTCAACAACCACACCACTGCCAAAACCCAGATTCAAGGTGTAGGTATTCGATATCGCATTGCCCCATTTATCGAGAATGGAATAGGAAGTGGTGATCGATATAGTCGCGAATCTTCAGGAGCTGGATTAATGCGAATCCGCCAGAGCTCGGTAACGGTGCTGACAGCACTTCGAACTCCCTCCAGTTTGCACGCAGTGGCTCGCGCCAGATTGCCTCGTAGGTCGCCAGATCTTCCATCGTGATCAGGCCATTGCCGCGTTCCATCTCGGCGACGATCAGTGCTGCTGTTTTGCCCTTGTAGAATTCGTCCGCGCCATTTTCGGCGATACGTTTCAGCGTCGCTGCAAGCTCAGGTTGCTTCAGCAGTTCGCCCGTGTGCATGTCGCCAAAGTAGTCGGCGAAATTGGTTTTTCCTGCGTACATCTCGAGACGGGACAGCATGCCGCCCCCCAGTTTCTCCGGTACTTCGAATCCTTCTTCCGCGATGCGGATGGCAGGAGCAAGCAACTGGCTCCAGGGAAGCGTGCCGTACCGCTTGTGCGCTGCCCAGAATCCTGCGACAGATCCGGGTACACCGACGGACAGGTGACCCACCAGGCTCGCGCGTTTGATGACATCCCCGTTTTCATCCAGATACATGTCGCGATCGGCGGCTCCCGGCGCCTTTTCTCGATAATCGATGAATGCATCTTCACCGTTCATGCGGATCAGCATGAAGCCGCCGCCACCGATATTGCCGGCCTCAGGAAAGCTGACAGCGAGCGCGAAGCCCGCGGCGATGCCCGCATCGACAGCATTACCACCGGCGCGCAAAATTTCCTCGCTGACCCGGGCACTGTACTTGTCGGGCATTGCAACAGCGGCAGCCCTTTGCGTTTCCGGTTGTGCCACAACGACAGTCGTTTGTGGCTCGGGCGGAGAGCAAGCGGCCAGTATGCAAGATGAAATCAATAGTAATGACAGAGCGGGTCGTCGGAACTGCATGATTGTTGCCTGTGGTCGGGAGTTTTTTTGTTTACGGACGGGATTGATACCAGTGAACGCCCGCATCGTCGGCGAATCGTTCAATTCGTCCTTCTTGCATTAAATAATTCAGGTGGGCAATTGATTCACCGGTTGCCATGATCAGATTGCTTGAGCGAATTTCCGCTTTGAACAGCGAAGAAAACGTGTCGACGGCACGTTGCGGCTTGCGGCAAAGTTTTTCGAGTGCATCAAGACATGCTTCATGTTCATTTGCGAGTTGATCGAGTCTCGTGTGAGCACCATAAAACGGCTTGCCATGAGCGGGCAGAACCAGGACATCATCGGGAATCCGGTCTTTTAAATAGCGCAGTGATGCCATCCATTCGGCCAAAGGATTGGCGGCCGGTTCCGTTGGAAAGACGCTGACGTTCGATGAAATTCTGGGCAGCAGCTGGTCGCCGGCAATCAATACATTGTTCTTGGCGGAATAGAGGCAGGCGTGTTCGGGTGAATGCCCGCGACCCACAACGACTTCCCAGTTCTGGCCGGCAATAGCGACGTTGTCCTCGTCCTGAAGTCGCGTGAACGAATCGGGGAGCGGTGATACAAAACGACCGAACAGACCGAACAGTTCCTGGTAACGATCCATCGCTTCCGGTGGAAATCCGGCGGCATGATAAAAATCAATCCCGGCCCGCGGTGTTTCGCGTCCGGTGTCGGCTGTCAGGATACGACACAGAAGGTATTCCTCACGGCTCATCCACAAATCGGCGTCCAGTTCGTTGCAGAGCCAGCCTGCGCAACCCGCATGATCCGGATGCATGTGGGTCACGAAGATCCGCTCTACCGGCGCGTTTCGCATCACATCCGAGAAGACGTTGTGCCATACGGCGTGACTTTCGTCGCTGTTAACGCCGGTATCGACGATGTTCCAGCCATCTGCCGACTCAAGCAGCCACAGGTTGATATGGCTCAAGGCAAATGGCAGCGGCATACGCAGCCAATGGATGCCGGGGGCGACCGGCAGCGTCGCGCCTTTTTCGGGCGTGTCCTCAAGTGCGTACTGGATGGGATCCGTGACGATTGCGTGTTGCATGGCGGCATCTTCGCATGTGAAGTGGCCTGACAGGAAGTCATTGCCCGTTGAGATTGGCGGTCGCGCCTCAGGTGACGCTCCTACGGTCTTTCTACTGGCACCGCTGTAGGAGCGTGACCTGACACGCGACCGCGCTCAAGAGGATCGCGCCTCAGGAGACGCTCCTACAGAAGTGCCAGCAACGAGATTGTAGGAGCGTCTCCCGAGGCGCGACCGACCATCTTGAACGGCGCGTTAATTCTGACATCACGCCGCCTTTTCCACGAGCGCCGTGTAGTCAAACATCGCCTGTTTTATTTGCGGTCGAACCTTTGCAAACGCTTCCATTTTCACCGGTCCGTAACCACGAATATCCATGTACAACTGGATGATTCTCTGCGCATCGGCAACATTGGCCACCGTGAGACCGGCCAGCAAGCCGGCGACGGTTTCTTCAAATTCGCCGATCAGCGCTCTTTCCATGCGCCGCTCGGCGGTATAGCCAAATACGTCAAACGCGGTGCCCCGTAATCCTCGCAGCCGGGCAAGCAGTCGAAATGCCGGGATGATCCAGGCACCAAATTCCTTCTTCCGCGGTCGTCCGCGGGCATCGAGCGAACCACCGAGCATCGGCGGTGCGAGATGGAAGCGAATTTTCGCCTTGCTGCCAAAGTCCTTGCGGATCTGCTTCAGAAAACCGGTGTCAACGTGCAATCTTGCGACTTCGTATTCATCCTTGTAGGCGAGTGTCTTGAAATACGCTCGTGCAACGGCCTTTGCCAGTCCAGGCTGACGGTCCGTTGCAACGTGGGCCTCGGCATCCCGAACACGCTTGACCAGGTCAACATACCGGCGAGACAAATCGGCATCCTGATAGTCCTCCAGGAAACTTGCACGCCGTTCGATCATGGAGTCGAGTGATTCGTTCTGCGACGGTAATGGAAGATTGATTTGTTCTTCAATGTATGCAGGATCTGCAGCCGCCAGTCGTCCGAGACGAAAGGCTTTTTTGTTGTCATCAATTTTGACTGCATTGATTTCGATGGCGCGCAGAATGGCTTTCTCGGCAACCGGCACCAGCCCATGTTGCCACGCGTATCCGAGCAGCAGTACATTGGAGTAGATGGTGTCACCCAGAAACGCAGCGGCGAGCCGATTTGCGGAAACCGTCGAAAGGTTGCTGTCACCGACCACATCGCGTATGGCATTGATTCGCTGATCTGCTTGGAGGTTGGCATCGCGGTGCAATACGAAGTCGGCCGTTGAAATTTCAGTGGTGTTGAGAACGACGCGTGTGTGATCGCGACCGTAGGTCCGGGATGCCTTCGGTGATGAGCTAACGACGAGATCACAGCCGATCAATGCATCGGCCTGCTGATCATCGATGCGTACCTGATTCAGCGCCGCGGGTTCACGAGCGATGCGTATATAGGACAACACGGGGCCGAATTTTTGCGCAAATCCCATGAAGTCGAGCACACTGGCACCTTTGCCTTCGAGGTGTGCCGCCATGGTGATCAAAGCACCGACAGTAACAACACCCGTGCCGCCAACGCCCGTGACCAGCAGATCGAAACTGTCGTCGAGTGACGGCAGGTCCGGCGTTTCGAGCGAATCAATTCGGTCCTGCGGATAGGTGCTGGCAGGCGTGGCAGTGCGCGGTGAGCGTTCACCACCTTCTACGGTGACGAAGCTCGGGCAGAAACCGTTGAGGCAGGAGAAGTCCTTGTTGCAGGTATTCTGGTCGATTTGTCGTTTGCGACCAAAGGCTGTTTCTTTGGGGATGATGGAAAGGCAGTTGGACTCGATGGAGCAGTCGCCGCAGCCTTCGCACACCAGCTCGTTAATAACGGCAAATTTCTTTGGATCTTCCAGTGTGCCGCGCTTGCGCTGGCGGCGTTTTTCCGTGGCGCAGGCCTGTGCATAAATCAGTATCGTCACGCCTTCGATGTCACGTAACTCACGCTGCACGGCATCCAGATCACGTCGATGGGAGATTGTCACGCCAGCCGGAAAATCGCTGGGCCGAAACTCGTCCGGCTCGTCAGAAACGAGCGCGATGCGTGCAATGCCCTCTGCGCGCAGGGAATGGGCAATTGCCTGAACGGTTAACGGTCCGTCGACAGGTTGGCCACCCGTCATCGCAACCGCATCATTGAACAGGATCTTGTAAGTGATATTGGTCTTTGCTGCGACGGCCTGGCGAATGGCCAGTGAACCTGAATGGTAGTAAGTGCCGTCACCGAGATTCTGAAAAATGTGCTGCCCCCCGTTGAACATGGAACGGGAGACCCAGTTGACGCCTTCACCGCCCATTTGAATCAGGCCTTCCGTATCGCGGTCCATCCAGTTGGCCATGAAGTGGCAACCGATACCGGCCAGTGCCCTGGACCCCTCAGGCAATTTCGTCGACGTGTTGTGCGGACATCCGGAGCAGAAATAGGGCGTTCGGGTCGCACCGCTGATTTCAATGATGTTTGATGGCTGCTTGCGAAGTGCTTTGGCCCGAGCGGACAGGTTGCGGGTAATGCCGGTTGCGTCGAGACGCCGCGCGACGATGCCGGCCAGTTGAATGGGTGATAACTCGCCGGTCCAGGGAACCAGCGGCTCGCCATTTTCGTCTGCTTTGCCCACCATCCGCTGTGGCTTGTGGCCCGGGTAGTCGTAGAAATATTCCTTGAACTGGCTTTCGATCAAGCCGCGTTTTTCCTCGACCACGAGGACTTCGTGTTTATCACGTACAAAATCCAGAGCAGAATCGTGTGCAAGCGGCCACACCATGCCGATTTTGTAAATATCGAGGCCAATTCGTCGGGCTTCGTCACGATCGATTCCGAGCAGACGCAGGGCTTCGATAAGGTCCAGGTGGCCCTTGCCGGTGGTCACGATGCCGTAACGGGCATTCGGCGTATTGAATATTTTTCGATCGATCGGATTCGCTTCTGCGAAGGCAAGCACGGCGGCTTTTTTTGCCTCAAACCGCTCTTCAATTTGCGGCCCCGGCAAATCGGGCCAACGAATGTGGAGTCCCTCAGGCGGCATGACGAAATCCGGCGGGATGACGAATTCAGGGTAGGGCGGCAGTTCGATCGACATCGCCGACTCGACGGTTTCGGATATCGCCTTAAAGCCCACCCACATGCCGGAGAAACGGGATAACGCGATACCGTAAAGACCGAACTGCAAATATTCGGCGACGCTGGCCGGGTTCAGGTTGGGCATCATCCAGCTCAGGAAGGCGACATCGGACTGATGCGACATCGAAGAAGACACGCAGCCGTGGTCATCACCTGCAACGACCAGCACTCCGCCATGCGGCGAGCTGCCATACGCATTGCCGTGTTTCAGCGCATCACCCGCGCGATCGACACCCGGTCCTTTGCCGTACCAGATTGCAAACACGCCATCGACCGTCCGCTGCGGATCGCTCTCAACCTGCTGCGTACCGTGAATTGCCGTGGCAGCCAGTTCTTCATTCACGGCGGGCAAAAACCGGATGTTGCTCTCGTCAAGAAAACGCTGCGCACGCCAGAGTTCCTGATCATAGCCGCCGAGCGGAGAGCCACGATAACCACTGATAAATCCGGCGGTGTTCAGCCCCGCCGCCCGATCCATCGTGCGCTGCATCAATGGCAGCTTGACCAGCGCCTGGGTACCGGTAAGGAACACGCGACCCGATTCTCGTCGGTAACGATCCAGCAATTCGTAGTTATCGAGCGGATACCGGGGGAATGACAGTGCGTTGGTGACGGCCATGTGGCGTTCCTGGGCAATACGGCAAGTAGCCATCAATGATGGCAGAAATCAGCCGAAATTGGATGCCAAATATACCCGCTATCTTCTTGATTAAGGAGATATAGTCCCATTAATTTCAAAAAAATGGTAAAATTAGTCACTTTTATCGAAAAGCTGAAATGTATATGCTGGGAAGACAGGATCGGGCCATTCTGCGTGAACTGCAACAGGACAGTCGCCTGACCATGCAGGAGCTGGCGGAAAAGGTTGGCATGTCGAGCTCGGCGTGCTGGCGTCGCATTCGTGCACTCGAAGCCGATGGCATCATCGATCGCTTTGCCGTCATCGTGAACCCGCGTAAAGCAGGCTTCACACTGTCGTCAATGACGCTCGTTTCGCTCGCAAGACACGAACAGAAAAACGTCGACAACTTCGTCAAGGCAGTACAGCAGCACCCGGAAATTCTGGAATGCTTCGCCACCAGCGGCGAGGCGGACTACCACTTGCGTGTCGTCGTCGAAGACATGGAAGCCTATAACCGCTTTCTTGACGACTTCATCCTGAAGTTACCTGGCGTGCTGCAAGTGCGCTCGAATATTATTCTTAAAGAGATAAAAATGGATACTGCGTTGCCGTTTGGGTCTTAGCGGCGATTTACGGCGACGCTGCGGTGGTGGGCATCCGTTCACTCGGGAGAGCCTTGACTCGATCACGGATGCCCACCACCGCACCGTCGCCGTAAATCATCAGCGTTTTCGTGGCGGGGTGTAGGTGGGATATTCTTATTGGCGTTGTGCCGTCTCATTCATTGCGGCGCTGCATAAATCGTGGTGGTCGCGCCTCAGGTGACGCTCCTACAACGGTGCCAATAGAAAATACTGTAGGAGCGTCACCTGAGGCGCGACCTGCCAAAACCGAAACTGCGCCGATCCCTGATTCCTCGCACAAGGCCGCTTGCCTGCAGGGGAGCGGCCCGTACCCCAAGCCACCCCTCACCCCGCTACCTCACCGACGCCCAATGCTCATCCGTGGCAACCATCGTCAACACATCGTAAGTCGCAACAATCTCGTCGCTTTGATTCGTAACCTCGGTGTCCCAGCGAACTTCACCGTAGCCTGCGCCTTCACGAAGCGTTTTCTGCTTGCAGGTCAGGCGGACTTTCAGCGTGTCGCCGAAGTTGACGGGTTGCGCGAAGCGCAGGTTGTCGACGCCGTAATTGGCGAGGACGGGACCGAAATCCGGGTCCACGAACAGGCCGGCAGCGAAGGATACAATCAGGTAGCCGTGCGCGACTCGGCCTTCAAAGAACGGATTCTTGGCGGCCGCTTCTTCGTCCATGTGGGCGTAAAAATTGTCGCCGGTAAATTCGGCGAAGTGATTGATATCGTCGAGGGTGACTTCGCGGGAGTCTGTATTGCGCGTGTCGCCGATTTCGAGTTGCTCGAACGTTTTGCGGAAGGGGTGTACACCGGGATCTTTTTGATCGGCGCCTTTGATCCAGCGATCGGTGATGCACGCGAGTGTTTCGGGCGATCCTTGCAGGGCGGTTCTTTGCATGTAGTGCAAGACGGCGCGTACGCCGCCGAGTTCTTCACCGCCGCCGGCGCGACCGGGACCGCCGTGCACCAGGTGCGGCAACGGTGATCCGTGCCCGGTGGATTCAGCGGCGCAATGACGATTGACGATGAGCATGCGTCCGTGCCAAGCGGCGCTGGCCAGCACTATTTCCCGGGCGACATCATTGTCATTCGTAAAGACGGACTGCACGAGGCTGCCGCCGCCCAGTCTGGACAACTCGATCGCTTCGTCGAGGTTGTCATAGGGCAGGACCGTGCTGACGGGGCCGAACGCTTCGACGGAATGTACAACCGTGGAGGCTATTGGCTTGTCACACAGCAACAATGTCGGCATGAAGAAAGCGCCTTTGTCCGGGTCCGCATCGAGCAGATTCATGTGCGCCTGATCGCCGTATACGATTTCTGCCTCGGCAGACAATTCGGCGACACGTTCTCGAACTTCATCGCGTTGCGCGAGACTGGCGAGTGCGCCCATGCCCACGTCTTTATTGGCGGGATTGCCCACACGAACCTCGCCCAGCGCCGTTGATAACGCGCGTACGAGGTCAGCTGTTACTGCTGATGGCGCGATGATGCGACGGATTGCGGTGCATTTCTGGCCGGCCTTGGCCGTCATTTCACGCGTTACCTCGGTGACGAAGAGATCGAATTCAGGTGTTCCGGGAGTAGCATCCGGCCCCAGAATGGAGGCATTCAGTGAGTCCGTTTCTGCGGTGAAGCGCACGGACTCGGAGACGACACGCGAGTGTTGCTGCAGATATTCGGCGGTCGCTTTCGAACCGGTAAATGCGACTGCATCCTGGCAGGTGAGATGATCGAACAGGTCTCCGACACCGCCGCAAATTAATTGTATGGCCCCTTCGGGAAGAATGTTTGACTCAATCATGTGCTGAACCATGAGTTCGGTCAGGTATGCAGTGCTGCTCGCCGGTTTGATGATCGCGGGCACGCCGGCGATGATGGCTGGCGCCAGTTTTTCGAGCATGCCCCAGCAAGGAAAATTGAAGGCATTGATTTGCACTGCGACGCCCTGAATGGGTGTGTAAATATGTTGTCCGACAAAGGTGCCGTTACGCGACAATATTTCCGGTGGACCGTCAAGGTAAACGTGACCATTGGGCATTTCCCGGCGCCCCTTGCTCGAAAAAACGAACAGGGTGGAGATTCCGCCATCGATATCTACCGCACTATCCGCTTTGGTAGCGCCCGTTTTGGTCGACATTTCATAAAAGACTTGCTTGTTTTCTCCAAGGTATATGGCGAGTTCCTTGAGCATCAATGCCCGCTTGTGAAACGTGAAATTTCGCAAATTGGGTCCGCCGACCCTTCGCGCGTATGCCAGCATGCTGCCAAAATCGATGCCGCTGCTCGATAGCGTTCCGATCCTGCTGCTGTCGAGGGCACTGAGCAGCTCCTTGCCGTCGTCAGTTCCTTCGACCCATTGGTTCTGCGCAAAGCTTTGCAATTTCATCCTGGGCACCTTTATGAATAAGCCGCTTGATCGTTTTCGAGGACACAAAAGTTGTGTTCAATCGAATAATTCTGTATCAGATTGTACGATCGACAAAAACTAAAGCAAGCAGGTGCCTGTGTCAGTCAGTTCGACAACAAAAGCAATAGTTGATGAATTCCGATCGCGACCAACGTTGCGAGCCGGTTCTTTGATCACCACCGTTTTCGGCGATGCCATAGCGCCACGGGGCGGGAATGTATGGGTTGGCAGTCTCATCAATGTGATGGCGGATTTTGGCATCAATGAGCGGCTGGTACGGACATCGGTGTTTCGCCTGTCAAAGGATGGATTGCTGGACGTCAGGCAAGTCGGTCGTCGCAGTTTCTACGGCTTGACGGCCCAGGGCGCGCGCATGTTTGAGCGGGCGACACAGCGAATTTACGGTGAGCCGCGACGGGACTGGTCAGGTAACTGGTGCATCATCCTGCTGGCAGCTTTATCTACGGAAGCACGGGAAATCGTGCGCAAGGAATTAAGATGGCTGGGATTTGGTGCGATTGGCGGCAGCGTACTCGCACATCCATCACCCGATGTCGTCAGTCTCAAGGAGGTCTGCAAGCGACTGCAGGTCGCAGACGACATCGTCGTGTTGCAGAGCGCCTGTGAGGATGATGCGCAGGACCAGGCGCTTCGATCGCTGGCGCAAAAGAGCTGGAATCTCGATGATATCGATCAGCGTTACGCCGGGTTCGTGCAGCGTTTCCGGCCGGTTTATGCCGCCGTGAGGAAGGCCCGGACACTGGAATCCCGTCTCGCTTTCCAGATTCGTACGCTCCTGATTCAGGAATACCGCAAGATCTTGCTGCGTGATCCGTTGTTGCCTGCGGGTCTCCTTCCGTCGGCCTGGCACGGTAATGCAGCGTATGCGTTATGCCGGAACCTCTATCTTGCGGTTTACGCCGACGCAGACAAGTTGTTGAGTGATTGCATGGAAACGGCGGAAGGACCCTTGCCGCCGCCGTCCCCGTCGTTTTATGGCCGCTTCGGCGGTCTCCGGGAGAGATCAAATGGATGAATTGGAGCAAGCCCGGCAATGCGCCAGCGTGATGATGGCGAAAGACAATGCATCCAGATCTCTGGGGATTGACGTTGAAATACCCAGCCCCGGATCGGCGGTTGCCCGAATGGTGGTGACTGAGACGATGCTGAACGGTTTCGCCGTTTGCCACGGTGGGTATATTTTCGCGCTGGCAGATACCGCGTTCGCATTCGCTTGCAATGCCTATGACCGGCTGACCCTGGCCGCTGCCGCCAATATTGATTTTCTCTGTTCAGCCTATCTTGGCGACCAACTGGTTGCGACGGCCGTCGAACGCAATCGAGGTGGCCGCATGGGCGTATACGACGTTCGGGTGACCAATCAGGACGATAAAGAAGTCGCTGTATTTCGCGGTAAATCGTACGCGACGAGCAAATCGCTGCTCGCTGATTCGCCGGCAACGTGATACAAAAAATATTGATTCTTATAAAAATCTGTGACACATTGGCCGGACACCGGTTTTAGACCACACGGGCGTTAGGCATGTATACACAGGGACTCGATCAGGCCGGCGGCAAGCCGCAGCGTCGCGACGCACTCGAATCCGCGGAGCAATTAGCGGCATTCCAGGCACGCATTGACGCGGATGAAAAAATCGAAGCAAAAGACTGGATGCCGGAGGCTTATCGGCGAACGCTGGTGCGGCAAATTTCGCAGCATGCACACTCCGAGATTATTGGCATGCAACCCGAAGGCAACTGGCTCACGCGAGCACCGACCTTGCGGCGAAAAGCGATATTGCTGGCGAAAGTCCAGGATGAAGCGGGTCATGGTTTGTACCTCTACGGCGCTGCTGAAACCTTGGGCACATCACGCGAGCAGATGGTGCAGGATCTGCTGGACGGCAAGGCGAAGTACTCCAGTATTTTCAATTACCCGACACTGACCTGGGCAGACATCGGAGCCATTGGCTGGCTGGTCGACGGTGCCGCCATCATGAATCAGATCCCGCTCTGTCGCTGTTCGTTCGGACCCTATGCGCGCGCGATGGTACGCGTCTGCAAGGAAGAGAGTTTTCACCAGCGTCAGGGCTACGACATCATGCTGACGCTCGCCCGCGGCAATGCGACGCAAAAGGCAATGGCTCAGGACGCACTCAATCGCTGGTGGTGGCCATCACTGATGATGTTCGGGCCGAATGATGCGGATTCCCCCCATTCTGCACAATCAATGCAGTGGAAGATCAAGCGATTCTCGAATGATGAGTTGCGGCAGAAATTCGTTGACGCAACGGTGCCGCAGGCCGGGTTTCTCGGGCTGACAATGCCGGACGACAAGCTCGCCTATGACGACGAGTCGGGGCACTACCGCTTCGGCGAGATCAACTGGCAGGAATTTTACGATGTGTTGGCGGGCAATGGTCCCTGCAATCGCGAAAGAATGGCAACGCGTCGAAAAGCCCATGCCGACGGTGCCTGGGTTCGCGAGGCCGCGAGCGTCTATGCTGAAAAACAGGCTGCGCGCAACGCCGCCTGACACTGGAGTCTGATTGATGACCGAGAAAAACTGGCCTTTATACGAAGTATTCATCCGCTCCAAATCGGGCTTGAGTCACCGACATGCCGGTAGCATCCACGCAACCGATGATCAGATGGCTTTGGATAACGCGCGCGACACCTATACCCGACGCAACGAGGGCGTCAGCATCTGGGTCGTCAGGTCCGACAAGATTGTTGCATCCGATCCGGCAGAATATGCCGCATTCTTCGAGCCGGCCAAAGACAAGATCTATCGGCATCCGACGTTTTATGACATTCCCGAAGAAGTGGGCAATATGTAGATGGCGACGCAGATGAATATCGAGCAGGCAAGGCTGACTTACGCATTGCGGCTTGGCGACAATGCGCTGGTGCTGGGGCAGCGACTTATCGAGCTGGTGACACACCAGCCGGAGCTTGAGGAAGAACTCGCCAATGCCAATATATCGCTCGACTACATTGGCCAGGCGCGCATGTATTATTCCTGTGCCGGGGAACTCGAAGGAAAGGGCCGGACGGAAGACGATTTTGCCTTGCTGAGAGACAGCGGCGAGTACCAGAACCTGCTTCTGCTGGAGCTGCCCAATGGCCATTTTGGCGACACGATTGTGCGCCAGGTCCTGTTCGATTCCTTTTACATACTGCAGCTCGAGGCCCTGCTTGGTTGCGACGATGCCGGGCTCGCAGAAATTGCCGCGCGTGCGATAAAGGAAGTTCGCTACCACCTGCGCCATGTATCGCTGTGGCTGATTCGCCTGGGCGATGGCACGCAAGAGAGTCATGCCAGGGTCAGCCAGTCCTTGCTCGACCTGTGGCGATATACCGGTGAGATGTTCAGCGGAGACGCAGTTGACGATTGCTTGCGCGATGCCTGCAATGGACCGGACCTTGCCCGGATTCAGGTTGAATGGCGCAGCAATGTCAATGCGGTGCTTGCAGAGGCGACGCTGGCGATGCCGGAAGATGAGTGGATGATTGGCGGTGGTCGACAGGGCGTACACACCGAGCACATGGGTTTCCTGCTTGCGGAGATGCAGCACGTGCAGCGAGCATGCCCCGGGGCGAGCTGGTAGGCGGTATCGTGATCAGCGAACAAAGGACATCAGAGCAGTCACTGGAGGCACAAGTCTGGGCCTGGCTCGAAGAGGTGGCCGATCCTGAAATTCCGGTGCTCAGTGTTGTTGACCTGGGCATCGTCCGCGATTTCCGCTTGCTGCTTAACGGCATCGAAGTTGACGTATCGCCTACCTATTCAGGCTGTCCGGCCACCGAAGTTATTGAGCAAGACATCGTCACTGCGCTCGAAAGCAAGGGCCTGGCGCCGGTGACCATCAAGCGACTCTTGTCACCGCCCTGGACGACGGACTGGATCAGCGATCAGGGTCGTCGGAAATTGCATGCATACGGCATTGCCCCGCCCGGGCAGGGTGTGAGCAAAAGAGAATTGATGGGCGGTACGCACTCGATTGCCTGCCCGCAATGTCATTCTTTGCAGACGACCTGCGTGAGCGAATTTGGTTCGACGGCGTGCAAGGCGGCGTACAAATGCGACGACTGTCTTGAGCCGTTCGAATATTTCAAGTGCCTTTGAATCTTCCACTGAGTTAAACCGTATGCGCCAGTATCATTCGCTCACCGTGTCGCAAATTTCCGCGGAAACACCGGATTCGGTGCGTATCGGACTCGATGTGCCCGCTGCGTTGAGGTCCGAATTCGATTTTCTTCCCGGCCAGCACCTGCCCGTTGAGGCGACAGTCGGCGGCAAGAATTTGCGCAGAACCTACAGTATAAGTTCCGTGCCCGGGGAGTGGCCCCTCGAGATCGGCATCCGGGTACAACCGGGCGGAGCGTTCTCGACGTTCGCGGCGGAAGAACTTAAGGTTGGCGATCAGCTGCAGGTGATGCCGCCTTTCGGACGGTTTCACGCAGACATCGATGCGCAGAAGGCGGGCTCATATCTCGCCTTCGCGGCGGGCAGTGGCATCACACCCATTATTTCAATTATCCGTGCGACGCTCGAAGGTGAAGCCAGCAGTCGCTTCGTTCTGTTCTATGGCAACCGCAGTCAGCAGAGCACGATGTTCATCGACGATCTGTTTGCGTTGAAGAACCGTTTTCCCGATCGCTTGCAGCTCAATTTCCTGTTTTCCCGTGAGGAGCAGGAGTTTCCGATCCTTGGTGGTCGCCTTGATGCGACCAAGGTGCGGGAATTGCATGAACATTTTTGCGTCGGCTTCAAGCCGACGGAAGCATTCATTTGTGGGCCCGACACAATGATTGCTACCGTAACCGAAGTGCTCTCAAGCCTGGGATTCGATGACAGTGCCATCCACGCTGAGCGCTTCGGTGCTGCTCGCAAGCCAAGGGTGACTCAGCCCCTCGCTGAAGCGACCGTTGCTACCGGCAAACAAGCCGAAATTTTCGTCATCATGGACGGACATCGAAAGTCCTTCAAGATGCCCGTCGAGGGTGCCGCCATCGTGGATGCCGCCGCGGACAAGGGCATTGAGCTGCCGTATTCGTGCAAGGGCGGTGTGTGTGCAACCTGCAGAACTCACGTCCGGGAGGGAGAAGTGCGCATGGATACGAATTACGGCCTTGAACCCTGGGAAATCGAAAAGGGCTTCGTCCTGGCCTGCCAGTCCCATCCACTCACCGATACGGTTGTTCTGGACTACGACAAGACTTGACTTTTTGAGCCTGTTTCTGATCATCATTCGATGGTCGAACGACCAATTTATTAAGCACCGGTGCCGGTTGTCCGGTAAGATGCGCTCGTCAGGCTGCCCATAACAAAAACAATTTGGCGGCCGATCGATAAGCCACTTTTTGCGCCGGAGCGCGTATGACTGACATGAAAAAAAATGCCGGCTCAGCCGGACTGCCCGCTGATCGCAAAAACGCGTATAGCCGCGAGGAATTGTTGCAATGCGCACACGGCGAATTGTTTGGTGCGGACTGTGCCAGGCTGCCGCTGCCCAATATGCTCATGACCGATCGCATTACCCTGATAACCAATGAGGGTGGCAAGTACGGCAAAGGCGAGATTCGTGCTGAACTCGATATCCATCCGGACCTGTGGTTCTTCAAGTGTCACTTTGAAAGTGATCCGGTGATGCCGGGTTGCCTGGGGCTCGACGCGTTGTGGCAATTGGTCGGTTTCTTCCTCGTCTGGGGAGGCAGTCCCGGGCGCGGCCGGGCGCTGGGTGCCGGTGAGGTAAAATTTCGCGGTCAGGTACTGCCGACAGCCAAAGTGGTGAGCTTCGATCTGCAGTTCAAACGTGTGATTACACGCAAGCTCGTTCTGGCCATTGCCGATGGCACGATGTCGGTTGATGGCAAGCAGATTTACACCGCGGAGAATTTGCGGGTTGGATTGTTTACTTCTACGGACGATTTTTAGGGAATGACTATGCGACGTGTCGTTGTTACTGGTTTGGGTGTCGTTTCCTGCCTCGGCAACTCGAAGGAAGAGGTTCTCGATTCGCTGCGGGAAGGTCGCTCCGGCATCACATTCAATGAAACCTTCCAGGAGATGGGCTTGCGCAGCCAGGTATCCGGAAGTGCCAGAATCGATATCACCGAACTGATCGATCGGAAAGTGCGGCGTTTCATGGGTGATGCGGCGGCTTTTGCCTATCTCGCAATGCAGCAGGCAATTAACGATGCGCGACTCGAAGAAGCGGATGTTTCGAATTCGATGACTGGCCTGATTGCCGGCTCCGGTGGTGCCTCGAGTGCAGGCATCCGCATCGCCGCAGATACGGTGCGTGCGAAGGGCGTACGTCGTATCGGCGCTTTCATGGTGCCGCGTACGATGGGCAGCACGGTGTCGGCATGCCTCGCCACGCCGTACAAGATCAAAGGAATCAATTACTCCATCACATCGGCCTGTGCCACGAGTGCACATTGCATTGGCGCTGGTATGGAGCAGATTCAGATGGGCAAACAGGATATCGTGTTTGCAGGCGGTGGTGAGGAAGAAGACTGGACGCTTGCCGCCCTGTTCGACGCTATGGGTGCTTTGTCGACCAAATTCAATGACACTCCGACGGAAGCATCACGCGCCTATGATGCAAATCGAGATGGTTTTGTGATTTCATCGGGCGGCGCCATGCTGGTGCTGGAAGAACTCGAACACGCGCAAGCACGCGGTGCAAAAATTTATGCCGAGATCGTTGGTTACGGAGCGACTTCCGACGGTTACAACATGGTTGCGCCATCGGGTGAAGGAGCCGTGCGCTGCATGCGGCTGGCGCAATCAACCGTCGATGGACCGATCGACTACATCAATACGCATGGCACCGCCACACCGGCCGGCGACCCGGCGGAAATGCAGGCGATGCGAGAGCTGTTTGGCGACGAAATCCCCCGCTTTTCTTCGAGTAAGTCGATGTGCGGGCATTCACTCGGTGCCACGGGTGCACAGGAAGCGATTCATTGCCTGCTGATGCTGGAAAACGATTTCATCGCGCCGTCGATCAATGTATTCGACCCGGATCCTGCCGTGGAAGGCATGCCCCTGGTGACGCAACGAATTGACAATGCCGGCATAAGTACCGCGATGTCGAACAGTTTCGGCTTCGGTGGCACGAATGCGACACTGGTATTCCGTCGATACTAGTGGCGCGTCTGCTTGATGTTCGTAAAAAATTATAGAGGCTGGATCATTCATCATTCCAGGACTCCCCATGACACTTGAAGTAATCAGTGAACACACAGCCTTCGGGGGCAAGGTCGGTTTTTACCGCCACCCGTCTGACGTAAACCAGTGCGCGATGCAGTTCTCTGTGTTTCAACCACCGCAGGCAGCATCAGGGCCGGTGCCAGTCGTGACCTGGTTGTCGGGACTGACCTGCAACGAAGAAACCTTCATGATCAAGGGCGGTGCTCTGCGAGTCGCCGCGGAACTGGGCTTGATGCTGGTCGCCCCGGACACCAGTCCGCGCGGTGACGACGTAGCCGACGATCCCGACGGTGCTTACGATTTCGGCCTGGGTGCCGGTTTCTATGTGAATGCGACGGCGGCGCCATGGAATCGGCACTACAACATGTACGACTACGTGACCAGGGAGCTGGCCGGGATTGTTGCCAGCGAATTTCCAGGGGACATGCGTCGACAGGGAATATTCGGACATTCCATGGGTGGTCACGGCGCGCTGACCCTGGGATTGAAAAATCCTGATGTCTTTTCGTCCATATCGGCGTTTGCACCGATTTGCAGCCCGATTCATTGCCCGTGGGGGCAAAAAGCGCTGGGCAATTATCTCGGTAGCGATGAGACGCAGTGGTCCGCATACGATGCGGCTGAGCTGGCGCGCAATGTGGGCGAGGCACAACCCGTCAATCCAATCCTGGTCGATCAGGGCCTGGACGATCAGTTTCTCGAGCAGGAATTGAATCCGCATTTGCTGGAGGAGGCCTGCCGTGTCGGTGGTATCGATCTGGAGCTACGCCGTCACCCGGGATATGACCACGGCTATTACTTTATCTCTACGTTCATGGAAGATCATCTGCGACATCACGCGAAGTACCTGCAAGATTAGTCTGCAGGGCCAGTCCGATGACTGATTTGCTGATCCTTGCTGCCGTCATGCTCGCGACCGGTGCGGTCGGCGGCGTTCTCGCGGGCTTATTGGGGATCGGTGGCGGCATTGTCATTGTCCCGGCACTCGATGCGGCGCTTTCTTTCCTGCATGTCGATCCAGCCATTCGCATGCATATGGCTGTGGCCACATCACTGGCCACGATTATTCCCACCTCGATTGCATCGTCACGAGCGCATCACAAACGTGTCGCGATTGACATTGATCTGGTCAGGCGCTGGGCTATTTTCGTCATTCTGGGTTCCCTGTTGGGGAGTTGGATCGCGGCGCAGGTGGACAGCAGAGTGCTTTATATTGTGTTCGCGTCGGTCGCATTGATCATCGCAATAAAACTGGTGCTGCCGCTGCAAGGAAAAACGCTCAGCCAGGATGTGCCCCGCGGATCGTTAGTGCTGCTTGTGCCCCCCTGCATTGGCACGGTATCGAGCATGATGGGCATT
>JADFNG010000125.1 GCA_022563505.1 Pseudomonadota bacterium
TTTCGAACATCGGTCGCGCGTCGGGTCACGCTCCTACAGCGGTGCCAATAGCATAATTGCAGGCGCGTCTCTCAGGCGCGATCCTCTGGAGTTCGGTCGCGCGTCGGGTCACGCTCCTACACGAGTGCCAGTAGCAACACTGGCGCAATGTCTGTACCGCGCGATTAGGCCTGCACAGCCACGATGTCGACGTTATGCCCGCGAGGGAGCATCCGTAGTCTGCGCGTCATTATTCGGCTATGGCTTATCGGTATCCTGATGGATTCTCCCGGTATTGGATTTCGCGCGCTTCAAGTGGATAATGATTGCCCTGTCAGGACACCGGGTTTCATGATGATCAAGAGAGGAATTGGCCGGTTGCGTTGTTTTTTGGTATTTATCGGTCTTTGCATCGCCGCCCCGGCATTGGCGCAGAGCCCGGACGCCATTGTCAATTATCGCGACTATTCGGCGCTTTACTCAAGTTCAGGTCAGCCGACTGAGGCCCAGTTGGAGACGCTGAAAGCGCATCACTTTGAGCGTGTTATATACCTCGCTTACAATGACGACGAAACATCACTGAGCGGCGAAGACCGCATCGTCAAGAAGCTTGGCATGGAATACGTGCATATTCCGGTGGCATGGGAGGCGCCGACCAGCAACGATTTCTATATGTATGCGGCGATCATGGCGCAGGCTGCGGAGAAAAAGACGCTCTTGCATTGCCAGGTCAATTATCGCGCCTCGGCTTTTAGTTTTATGTACCGCGTCATCTATCAGGATATTCCGCTGGCCGATGCCAAAGAGGATATGAACTCCGTGTGGGCGCCAAATGAAACGTGGCGCACTTTGATCTTCGAAGTGCTGCAGGAAAATGGTATTTCACCGTATTGCGATGTGTGTGACTGGGAGGTGCAATGAATACGTTCATTCGA
This sequence comes from Pseudomonadota bacterium, assembly GCA_022563505.1. Lineage (GTDB taxonomy): Bacteria > Pseudomonadota > Gammaproteobacteria > Steroidobacterales > Woeseiaceae > JAADHU01. The sequence continues at coordinate 915 of JADFNG010000125.1, forward strand.
ATGACAGGAAGCGGCTGTCTGCTGGCCGTGCTGTGTGTTACTGCGCTGGCACAAGAGGCGGACCTGATTCTGCAAAACGGTGTCATCTGGACAGTGGATGACGATAATCCTCGCGCAGAAGCCGTGGCATCTCTCGGCGACAGGATCGTCTACGTGGGTTCGAATGCCGGCGTTGAAAAATTTCGTGGCAACGGCACTCGGGTCATTGACCTGGACGGCAAGCTGGTCATGCCGGGCTTTAACGACAATCACGTGCATTTTGAAAGCACCGGCCGCCTTCTTTACGGGTTGAATCTTCTCGACGTATCCGATGAGCGCGGTTTCGCGGCGAGGATTCGTGACGTTCATGAGCGCTATGCGCCCGGCACCTGGATTACCATTGGCGACTGGTCAGCGTATGAGGCATGGGCGGAGGGCGACGTCGCCGAGGCAGGCAGAGAGGTCAATCCCGATGATTTGTACGGCAATTTCTTTTTGCCGAACAAAGGCATGATTGACGATTTCACCGCGCATCGTCCGGTGCTGGTGCGTCGATTTGATCGCAAGGTTTACCTGGCGAACAGTGTTGCGCTGGCAAGGGCGGGCATCAAAAAAGGCGTGCCGGACCCCAAGGGCATCGCGGTTGAAAGAGATCGCAGCGGTGAGCCGACCGGCGCCTTGTTCAACCCGGTTTCCGGTGCGGTGGAATCGACAGTGCTGGTTCGTGACAACATTCGCGCATTCTTCGAAGATATAATTCCAGAGCCTTCGCGCAGCCAGCGAATTCAGGAAACGTTGCGGACCTGGAAGCAGATGCGGGAACTGGGTGTGACCAGTTATTCCGATGTGACATCGGCGCCGATTCAAGTCGATATTTACCGTGAACTGCGCGAGCAGGGTTTGATGACGGCCCGTGTACGGTACCGTCCCTCGCTGGACAAGTGGGATGCAATGGCGTCACTCGGAATCCGTGTTGGTTTTGGTGACGAGTGGATTCGCTTCGGCGCGGTGAAAGCGTGGATCGACGGCATCATGGGCAACAGTTCCGCGCGGTTTTATGAGCCTTACACGCATAACCCGTCCAGCCGCGGCATCTGGCGGGACATCATGTTTCCGTTTGAGCGCCATCCGGACGCGCCGGAACAAATGCAAAGCCGGCTGGAACGGCTCGCATTGCAGGCTGATAATGCCGGCTTGCAGTTGACGGTGCACGCGATTGGCGATGAGGCAAACGGCTATTTAATGGACATGCTGGAGCGGATCATTGAGAAGAACGGGGACAAGGATCGCCGCTTTCGACTGGTGCACGCGCAAATCATGACGGACCGGGATATTGAACGCGCCGGGCTGCTGCACATCGTGGCCGAAGTGCAACCCTTTCACGTTTCGGATGACATGCGCTGGATGGAAGAACGTATCGGGCGGGACCGTTCACGCGGCGCCTATGCGTTTCGGCGACTCTGGGATGCGGGTGCCGTGGTCAGTTTCGGCACGGATTCTCCGGGGACGAATGCATCGCGTTACTACCTGAACCCGATGTTGGGCTTGTACGCAGCCGTTACCCGCAAGACCTTGTCCGGCCAGCCGGAAGGCGGTTGGTTTCCGCAGGAAAAACTCACGATCAAGGAAGCGATCAGGGCCTACACGCTGAACACCGCCTACGCCGCCTACGAAGAAGACTTAAAGGGCACGATCACTGTTGGCAAGCTGGCAGATTACGTCATGCTCTCCGACAATCTTCTGACCATGGACCCTGACAACATAAAAGACGTCAAAGTACTGACGACGGTTATCGGCGGTACGGTGGTTTATGAAGCGCACCAAGATTCCCGGTGAATGACTCCTGAGCCCAAAAACATAAAGCGTTCCATCGCAATCGCCGGAAACATGGGGGCAGGCAAATCGACGCTGGTCGATTTTCTGAGCCGGACCTACGGCGTGTTGCCGTTTTACGAGCCGAACGAAGACAATCCATATCTGCCGGATTTTTACAAGGACATGAAGCGCTGGTCCTTTCACTCGCAGCTGTACTTTCTGAGCAACAAGTTTCGTTTGCATCTGGAACTGGATCGTGCGCCGGGAGTCGTGGCACTTGATCGCACCATCTTCGAAGACGCCGAAATTTTTGCGACCGCGCTGCACGACATGAAACACATGGACAATCGGGACTGGGCGACCTATTGGGGCTTCTACCAGTCAATACTGGACGCGATACGCCCGCCGGACCTGATGATCTACCTGCGTTGCTCGATGCGTACATTACGCAAGCGAATAAAACTTCGCGGTCGCGAAATGGAACAGGATGTTCCGCTGGCGTATTTGAAGCGTCTCGACAGCCTGTATGAAAAATGGATTGCATCCTACGACATGAGTGATGTCCTGATCCTGGAAACCGATAACCTGGATTACATTCACGACCTGGTGCATCGCCTCGATGTCATGAAACGGATCGAAGCGGTCTTGCCAGCGGAATTTGGTCGCCCCGGTTTTTCCTGAGGTACGCGCGCCACATCGGTGGCCTTATCTTGCGTTAGTTGCCGAATGCTTCGAGGTATGAAGAAGGTACTGCTTCGCCGTCTGCATATGCAGGTATGAAGACGCTTTGCTCGATGGTTTCGACAATCGCCTTGTTGCACTTGTTGTTGATCGGAATGCCGCTGCCGTGCGTCACCTTGACGCTGCTTTGCCTGCCATCTGCGGCGACGTGTGCTCGCGCCAGGGCGATAAAGCGTGCCTGGCTCGGGCAGTACTTTTGCCATTTCTCACGCATTACTCCTCTTTGCGCGGCGATATGATCCTCCCCGTATGCATCGAGGTTTTCCGGATACGCCTGATTGGCATACAGGGTGATGTGTTGTTCATCGTCCTTGCGTGTGAAACGGATGCGGTACTGGAAGTAAACGCCAATCTTTTTGCCGTTATAAACGGCCGGTCGGAATCTCGCTTTTTTCACCGCCTTGTTAACGGCCGCGACATACGGTTCATCCGTAAATTCCTTGACGAAGCATCCAGCCTGGGTCATTTTTCCACTGGCCTTGAGAATGCCCTGGCAGGTCAGCATCCTGTCCATGGTTGACGAGGCGGCGGCGTCGGGAAATTTTATCTTTTTATCGAGCGTATCCTCGCCGGTGCCGAAGCCTGCAGGACTGCTTGTGCTGCCCGCACCGAATGCGAAAGCCGCAAAGCCAAGCAGTACAATCGACAGGAATTTCGCGATGTTCATGTTAGAAGCCCTTACTCAGCAACGCATGCAGATTTCTTGAGTATCCAATGCAGTCCTGTTCGCTGATGCACGAGAACACATTGCGGGCCGTCGATCACCAGTTGAAAGTGTTCCGGGCGACCCAGGTTGCGCCCCAATTCAGGCGCACGATCGATGCTGCGGCTCATGCCATGCTCGATCATCAATACGCTGCTGAGTGTCAGTGCATCGGCCGCTATGGTGATTTTCGCGCCATCCAAAGCAGCGGAGAGAGATTGTTCGATTTCCAGTCGCGTGTCCTCGCCGGGATTGGTCAGCAGTGCGGGTATATCTGCTTGTATGGCCGGCGTACTGCACGCGACCAGCAGCGCGAGCAATACAAGGAATAATCTCATTCTGGCCATCTGCTAGCGCCTCAAGATACGATTTGTTCGCCACGGTGACTTCGGTATCACAAGGTTGTCACCCGCAACGAAGCCCGGCTTCGACAAGCCGGGCAATGCTGCGCCGCTTGCAGCAGGGCAGTTACCGGTCTCAGCGTAGTCAAGTGCAGCCGCAAGCCGTAATTCGGCTGGGTCGCCCAGTGCCACGGTGAAGTCGTCGCCAACCGAGCAGCCGGGTATGCTGGTGCCAATATTGGCCACCGCGTTGAGTGGCGAAAAACCGTCCGTGTAGTCGCCAAAACCGATGTCATTCTCGCCACGAAACTGGATGGTGAAATACGTGGTGCCGCAATTATCAGTGGCGAAAAAACCGTAGGGCTTGCCACAGGTTGTGGAGCCAATTTGAATGACTTCGACGCCGACGCCTCGCAGGCTGTTCATGATGGACTCGCTGGCGGAACAGGTGCCCGGGCCCGTGAGCACGAAGACTCGCGACAGATTGAGTGTCGGCAATACAGTACCCGTCGGAAGTGTTGTATCGAAGCCGAGACTTCGGGTGTGAAAGCCGACGGGAGTGATCGCCTGTCCGGTGACAGGGTTCGTTATCGGGTGTTTGTCATTAAAGGTCAGCAACTCAAACGTGCGTCCCGCGGTCGGCACTGCCCCGGCAATCATGTAGGAGAATTCACTCGCAATATCCAGAAAGCCACCGCCGTTGTAGCGCAGGTCAACGATGAGGTCGGAGATGTTGGCGGCTTGCAGCGTCGTTACCGCATCGAAGAGCCCACGTTCTGCCGTGGCGAGGTGATCGTTAAA
>JADFNG010000041.1 GCA_022563505.1 Pseudomonadota bacterium
ATGCGCTGGCCCCGGTCAAAGGCCTCTATGATTTCATTCTCATCGACTGCCCGCCGTCGATCAACATGCTGACCATCAATGCACTGACGGCAGCGGACGGTGTGCTGATACCCATGCAGTGCGAATATTACGCGCTGGAAGGTTTGAGCTCACTGCTGAACACGATCGAGAAGGTGCGCAACACGGTCAACCCGGAGCTTGAGGTCTACGGGCTGCTGCGAACCATGGTTGATCCGCGCATCAATCTCTCAAACGAGGTATCTCAACAACTCATCGAGCATTTCGATGACAAGGTTTTTCGTACCGTCGTGCCCAGAAATGTGACGCTGGCCGAGGCGCCCAGTTTTGGCCGACCGGTTCTCATTCATGATCGAAAATCCCGTGGCGCTATTGCTTATCTGGCGCTGGCAGGCGAAGTGTTGCGCCGCGAGGATGAGCGCAAGCACGCGGCGCAGCAATAATGGTAGTGCTCTACACTTCCATTGCGACGACAGCAGCACCGGATAGCAGCGAATGACAAAGAAGAAACGACTGGGGCGCGGTCTTGACGCGCTGCTGGGCAAGCCGGTGACCGAAATACCGGCGGTGACCGGGCATGAGGTCGACAGACTGCAAAATATCCCGCTCGACTTGCTGCAACGCGGTCAGTACCAGCCGCGAGTCGATATGCGCCAGGATACGCTCGAAGAACTTGCTGACTCCATCCGTGCCCAGGGCATTGTGCAACCAATCGTCGCGCGCGCAATCGGCAAGAAAGGCAGGGGTGCGCAGCGCTACGAAATCATTGCCGGTGAACGCCGGTGGCGGGCAGCGCAGATGGCCGGTCTCACGGATATACCGGCGGTCATACGTGACGTCGATGACAGTGCCGCGATTGCGATGGCGCTGATCGAGAACATCCAGCGCGAAGACCTGAATCCACTCGAAGAAGCGACTGCACTGGATCGCCTCATTCGTGAATTTGATCTTACGCACCAGGAAGCAGCAAGAGCCGTTGGCCGGTCGCGGGCCTCAGTCAGCAATTTGCTGCGCTTGCTCGATCTGTCGGACAAGGTGAAGTTGATGCTCGAGTCACGCCAGCTGGAGATGGGCCACGCCCGCGCATTGTTGTCGCTGACGGACAAGGCGAAACAATTCGCAGCGGCGCGGGAAGTTATGAAGAAAGGGTTGTCGGTGCGGGAGACCGAACAGCTCGTGCGCCGTTACCTGACAGGCAGCAAAAGCAAACCGAAAACACCGGCGCAAACAGGCAGCGCCGACATCCGCCGACTCGAAGTGGATATTTCAGGGAAGCTGGGCGCGAAAGTGAAGATCGATCACACGGCCAGGGGTTCAGGCAAGCTGGTTATTCAATACAACAGCCTGGATGAACTCGACGGTATCCTCAAACACATTCGCTAGGCCGGTCGCGCCTCAGGCGACGCTCCTACACGTATCTATCGGCACTCCTGCAGGAGCGTCGCCTGAGGCGCGACCGCCATTTAATCCGCATACTGCGCCAAAAACTGATCCAGCGCCTCGCTCTCACGCGCCCTGCGCGCAATGCAGTTTTCTATCGTTTCATTGGCCTTGGCGAGCGCCGATGCATAAAGGTCGCCGCGGCCAGCAAAGAAGCCATGCAGCAATTCAAGATTGTGAGCATCGCAGGATGACTGAAACAGCTGCGGCAACATCGGATGAACAAAGGACGGAATCTTGTCCTTGAAGGCATCCAGGTTCTGATTCAGCCAGTCGTAAAGAATCGCATGGTCATCGAGAATCGCGGCGTAAGAACGGATACCGGTTGTCACATCGCCAGCGGCGACCGCATCGGAAATCGAAAAATCCAGGTGCGAGCGAACAATCTCGGGATCGTCGAAATAGATTGCTGCGAGAATGTTGCTCTTCAGGTCTTCCGATTGAGCGTCCAGGTAGGCCTGCTTGTATACCGCATAGAGTTCGGCGTCAGCTGACAGCGCCGTTACGCGCAAGGCCTCGCGGCCGAGATCTGACGAGACCGAAGCCGGTGCGTTCAGGTATTGAGTTGCAACGTCACCTGCTGCTTTGCGTACGGATGGGTCTGTCCCGTATTGCCCGAGGACACGCATCAGTCGCGGACGCATCTGTACGGTCGCCTCGGTGTCGGTCTCCCTGGGGTCGATTCCCACCGACGCAAAACGCTCCGTCAATGCCTGATCGACGAAGCGCGCAAACAGATCGCGGTTACTCGCGACGACGAAGTTGTCGCCGATGCCCTTGAGTCGCTCAAGGGCAGGCAGGAAAACGAGCGGATGTGGATCATCGAGCATGCGGTTCAGCACAATCAGATAGTCAGCGAGCGTCAAATCACCCGAAGCAAGAAGCGCACCACTGTTTGACAGTAAAGCAATCTTTTCGCGATCGGTGAGTTCGTCGGCATCGTCAATCAGGTTGTATAGTTTTTGTGAATCGATATTCCAGCGAAAATAACCGTTGCCGTCGGCGTCGGGGAATATCCAGTCGGTGTCGGCAGGAATATCGATCGTGCCCGACTTGTCATTCAGCAGATAAAACGTTCTGCGGACTTCACCGTCCTTCTTGTACTTGATGTTGAGCGGTATTGTCCACTGCAGGTCGGCCGCCTCACGACCGTAGGTCAGGTAGCGTTTCTGCACCACAGTCCCATCGTCCTCCAGCTGCAAAGAGGCGAAACCGGGCTGGTTCAGGAAGTCGCTGGCAATAGCGGCAACATCGAGACCCGAGGTCGCACCAATGACGCTCCACAAATCGGTTTCCGTTGCATTGCTCCAGGCATATTTTTTGATATATGCCTGGATGGACTCGCGGAATACTTCGGGACCAACATACGCTTCCAGCATGTTGAGGATCGCATGACCCTTGGTGTAGTTCAGGCCCATGCCGTCAAAAATTTCTGCTTCATTGCGCACGGTCCGACGAATGGCTTTTGAACTCGTGCGCTGGTCGACACCGAATGCGCCGGCTTGCGGCAATCTCAGGTTGGTTTCGTATTGCGGGTACGCCTGTTCCAGTATCAGCATGGACATCCAGGTCGCGAAGGCTTCGTTCAGCCACAAATCATTCCACCAAGCCATCGTGACCATATCGCCGTACCAGATATGCGCAACCTCATGCGCGACGACCGTGACCGCGCGCACTGCGGTCCGCCCCGAGGCCTCATCGCCCAGCATCAACAGATCGGTGCGGAAGGTGATGAGACCCGGGTTTTCCATTGCGCCAAAGGCGAACTCCGGGACAGCGAGGAAATCGAGTTTTTTATACGGGTAGTCGAAGCCGAAGTACTCTTCGAGTGCTTTGACGATCGTTGGCGTCTCCCGCAACACAAAGCCGAGTTCATCCGCCCGGCCCTTCGGTGTGTAAATAAAGCCCGGTATGGACATGCCTTTGATTTCCGCGCGATCGAGCGGGCCAACGCTATAGGCGATCAGGTAGCTGGGCAGCGGTTTGGTTTGCATGAATTCGACGCGCTGCCAGTCATCCTGCAGCGTGCTGTTTGCAACCGGCGTGTTGGAGATGACGGTCAGGCCGGCGGGAGCATTGATCGTTAGCTGGAACGGAATCTTGAAGCCCGGCTCGTCAAAAACCGGAAAAGCGCGTCGTGCGTAGACGGATTCGAACTGCGTAAAAACGTAATCGTTGCCTTCAAAGCGCACCCGATGCATGCCGAGCGAATCGGTGGCATACGGCCCTTCAAACTCGATGCTGAGTTCGTAGTCACCCGCTTCCAGCGGTTGTCCGTCAGCGAGCCACTGGATGTCCCAGTCATCGGCTGTCGCTTCGAGTGTTCGCGCAGCACCATTGCCGGATAACGTGATTTTAGTCATGTCCAGACCGAGCAGGTAAATGCCAATGCGGTCCGTGCGTTCGTCGATGGTCAACTTGATGGTGGTGTTGCCGCTATAGTCATCGGCGGCCGGATCCAGGCGAAGCTCAATCACCTGGGAGGTCGGATAAATCCCTGCGGGCAGGCGGTAATCCACCGCATCTTCGCCGCAAGCGACACCCATGAAGGCCAGTGTTGCGGCCATGGCCAGAATGCAGCGGTTTATTCTCATCAGGCAATCTCCAAAGCTCTTGCGCACAATGGCCTGTCGTGCTGACAGACACTTTCTTAGTAATTATATCGTCAAGGTAATATTGGCGGATGCCCCAATCGACCTGGGGTCGCGCCTCGGGAGACGTTCCTACAGGAATGCTAAAAAACAATTGTAGGAGCGTCTCCCGAGGCGCGACCGACTGGGCCAGGCGGCACATATCAGTCCGAAAATATAACATTGATGAACCGCAGCCTAAACCCTCGACCACAGGAACCCGTCGATCAATCCTCGTACTTCTCGAACCAGGCAAGTATGTTATCGATCTTGGCAATCAGGTGCGACGGTCGACTCGCGATGCCATGCGAGGCCTCCGGAAAACGCACCAGTGCCGTCTCGATTTTCCTGAGCTTCAGCGCCTGGTAATACTGCTCCGCTTCCCCGATCGGTGTGCGGTGGTCCTGTTCTCCCGAAACCAGCATGGTGGGCGTCGTCACGTTACCCACCAGCGACAACGGTGATCGTGCCCAGTACGCGTCCGGGTCTTCCCACGGCGCTTTCTCAAACCAGTACGCGGGCATGAATGCAGAGATATCGGTGGTCAGTGAGGTGCTGATCCAGTTGATGACCGGTTTCGCGACGACAGCGGCGCGAAAGCGGTCGGTCTTGCCCACGATCCATGCTGTCAGGACACCACCACCCGAGCCACCGGTAACGTACAGCTTCTTTTCGTCGATGTAACCCTTTGCGATCACGGCGTCGACACCCGACATCAGGTCGTCGTAGTCCTGGCCGGGGTAGTTGTGGTGAATCGTGTTGGCGAATTCGTCTCCGTAGCTGGTTGAGCCGCGAGGATTTGTATACAGCACCACGTAACCGGCAGCAGCATAACGCTGAATCTCGGCAGAGAAATGCGGGCCATAGGCGGCGAAGGGTCCACCGTGAATCTCCAGGATCAGCGGGTATTTCTTGCCTGCATCGAAATCAGGCGGGGTGACGATCCAGCCTTGTATCTCCAGGTCGCCAGCGGGTGACGACCAGGTGATTGCCTCGACCTGACCCAGCGATTTATGCGCAAAAAGGTCGTCATTAAGATGCGTCAGTTTTCGTGCCGCTGCGCCACGCCGGGCAACGGCAATGTCGGCCGGCCGGTATTTCGTGCCGGCGGTATAGGCAAAGGTGCCCTTCCTGGAAACAGAGAAGCCGCCGCTGGTATACGGCCGGCCCAATGAAGCGCCGCCAACATCGTGCACCTGTGACTCGATATCACCCCGCATTGAGAGCGTTGCGATATGACGATCACCGCGGTCATCGTAGAGCACATAGAGGCGCTTCGAGCTACCGGCCCATTGGAGGTCGTCGATGGAGCGATCAAAGTCCGCGGTCAAGGCGCGCTGGTTTTCGCCGTTCGCGTCCATCACATAGGCCACGGTATTGTGGTAGCCCATTTTGTGGTCATCAAACCCCCGATAGGCGATGGTCGATCCGTCCGGCGAATAGGTCGGCGCTGTGTCCGGGCCGACTCGATCCGTCAATTGAGTCAGTGAGCCATCCTCCAGGTCGACGGTCCAGATCTCCGCTTCGAGTGGCTTGTATGCGTGGTCTTCAATGCGGCTTGCGGAAAAGGCAATGGTGCTTCCATCCGGGGACCAGGACAGTGGCCCCGAGTGGTCATAGTCTCCGCTCGTGAGTTGCCTCGCGGTGCCGCCCTCGGCGGGCACGACGAAAATGTGGGTGTTGCCAACGTCCAGAAAGCCTCGACCATCGGCGCGATAGACGAGGCGATCAATGATCCTGACGGGTGGGGCCCACTCGGCGCCTTCGGGCGTCGCGGGTGCTTCAGCCAATTTGGGCTCCTTGCCGGGCAGGAACATTGAGAAAGCAATTTGCGTCCCGTTGGGAGACCAGGTAATGGCGGTGGGTGCCTTGCGGAGATTGGTGAGTAGCGCGGTTTGTCCGCTGTCCATCCAGCGAACGTAGAGTTGCGGGCCCCGTCCCTCGGCCGACGAAACGTAGGCGATGCGGTCGCCTTGCGGTGACCAGCGCGGGCTGGAGAAGTCGTCAGTAGCCGATAACAGCGGGCGGTGCCGCCGGCCATCGCCTGAAACCAGCCAGATGTTGGAGCGCAGGCGGTCGGTCATGATGTCCATGGATTGCCTGACGTACACAATGTTGGCGCCATCAGGCGAAATCTGCGGATCCGAAGCCACCTCCAGCTCGAATATATCGAGGGAATTGAAGGTGCCCGGGTCGCTCGCGGCAAACGCGACTCCCGAGATTGCGATTAGAGCCAGAACGGATCGATGCATGTCATTGCTCTCCAACAGGGTGATGACCGTCGAGCCACGAAGCATCCACGAGAACTGCTCCGCATTCAAGTAAGGCCCGGCAAACTCACGGCGTTGAATCGCGTCCAAAAGGCCCCATACGATTATTGTCGAGGAAGGGTTTTTTCAGTGTCTTATCGTGTTGCCATGCACCATCTGCCCCACTATAATGCGCGGGCTAAGCACAGGCTTGCTTGGTCAGAAAACAGCAATAACGCCACCCACCGTCAGCTGACCGACGGACGTGGCGTTTTTAGTGCCGGAGGCAATGCAGAAATGACCGCAGGGGCCAGGGAGAAATCCAACGCCTCGTACAGTCTTATCGTTCGGGTTTTGCTGGCGCAATTGGCAACAAGCGTGGTGATTGCGGCGCTGTTCTGGGGCATAACCGGACACGTTTCCGGCTATTCAGCGTTGCTGGGTGGCCTGACCTGCGTGATCCCGAATGCCTTCCTGGCGCTGCGACTCGTGGTGCCGCGGCGCGATCCAGGGGCAGGTGCACTGATAGGTGCGGCCTATGTCGGAGAATTGGGGAAGCTGGCACTGACGGTGATCATGTTCACGCTGATTTTCACGTTGGTTCGGTCGATCGCGGCAGGAGCGCTGTTTACAGGCTTCATTGCGGCACAGCTGGCAACGTTTGCCGGGTTCCTGACGAGCGGGCGGGAAGATTGAGGCTTAAGGAAATAACGAGTAACAAGAATGGCGAGTGACGGCGGACACGGTTCGGAAGCATCTGGCGGCTACATCCAGCATCACCTGAAGAATCTTCAGGTTTGCAAGGTAGACGGTGAATGGGTGTGGAACGATTGCGCCGGCAATTTCTGGGCGATGAACGTCGATTCCATGTTCTTTTCGGTTTTCCTGGGTCTCCTCTTCCTGTGGATGTTTCGCAAGGTGGCCAAAAACGCTTCTGTGGGCAAGCCGGGAAAATTGCAGGCCTCCGTCGAGATCGTGGTCGGTATCGTCGATACCAGCGTAAGAGAGACCTTTCACGGCAAGAGCAAATTGATTGCGCCGCTTGCGCTGACGATCTTTGTGTGGGTTTTCATGATGAACCTGATGGATCTGATTCCGGTTGATTTGCTGCCAGGGGTCGCAAGCCTGGTCGGCATCCCGTATTTGAAAGTCGTGCCAACCACCGACGTCAATATCACTTTTGGCATGTCGTTGTCGGTTTTCGTGCTGATCCTCTTTTTCACCATCAGGAGCAAGGGCGTGGGTGGCTTCATTCGTGAGCTGACCATGCATCCGATTGCGCCGCCAACGAAGGGGTTCGGCCTCATCGCGGCGCCCATTATCATCGCGTTTAACTTCATTCTTGAAACGGTTTCGCTATTGGCGAAACCGTTGTCGCTGTCGCTGCGATTGTTCGGCAACATGTTTGCCGGCGAATTGATCTTCATTCTGATCGCGATGATCGGCTGGTACCAGTTGCCGCTGCACTTCATGTGGGCCGTGTTCCACCTGCTGATTGTGACGCTGCAAGCCTATATTTTCATGATGCTGACGGTGGTCTATCTTTCGTTGGCGATCGAAGAGCATTAACGGATTTTGACTTGATCCTTCACTGGAGAAACTGATGGAAACTGTAATTGGATTAACCGCGATTGCCGTCGCACTTTTGATCGGTCTCGGCGCGCTGGGCGTTGGTATTGGCATGGGCCTGCTGGGTGGCCGCTTCCTCGAGGGTGCTGCGCGCCAGCCGGAACTGGCGCCGATGTTGCAAACCAAGATGTTCCTGGTTGTGGCGCTGCTCGATGCCGTTGCAATGATCGGTGTTGGTCTCGCGCTGTACTTCGCTTTTGCGAACCCGTTTGTCGGGCAGTTGCTGGAAGCACAGAAAGCATTGGCCGGCGGCTAGCACTGACCATCGCTGCGGCGAGCGGGTCTTGAAGCAAATTTTAGGAGTCATTAGTGGACATTAATATCGGTACTCTCGTCGGCCAGATGATCGCGATGCTCGTGTTTGTCTGGTTCTGCATGAAGGTCGTCTGGCCGCCGATCCTGAATGCGATCGAAGAGCGGCAGACGGAGATTGCTGATGGTCTTGCCGCCGCCGAACGTGGACAGCAGAGTCTCGGCAAGGCGCAAGTCGAAGCGGGAGAGATTGTCGACGACGCGCGCAGGCAGGCAACCGGCATTCTTGACCAGGCGCACACCCGGGCAAGCGAGATCGTCGCCGATGGCAAAGCGGATGGCGTCAGGGAACGCGAGCGTCAGCTGGCGGTGGCCACTGCGGAGATTGAACAGGAAGCCAATCGGGCGCGTGAAGAATTGCGTGGCCAGGTTTCAGCAATCGCTGTGGCCAGTGCCGAAAAGATTCTGCAGCGCGAAATCGACAGCAGTGCTCATGAAGATATTCTGAGCAAGCTGGCAGCAGAGCTTTAGGACGAATTCGATATGGCGGATAACAACACCATTGCGAGACCGTATGCCGTGGCTATTTTCGAGCTCGCGCGGGATGCGAAATTGCTTGATACGTGGTCGGAAGCACTGGTTGTTGCCAGGTCATTGATGGCAGACGGTACGGTGGCCAAGTTCCTGTTGAGGCCGTCGTTGACAAACGATGAACGGCTGCGATTCCTGACCGACCTTTTTTCCGCGGCAGGCGGGAAGTCCGATGTTCTTGCGGGTGGCGACACCTGGGGCACGAACTTTTTGAAGCTTCTGCTGGAATACCGTCGCGTATCGGTTTTGCCGGAAATTTCCGAGCACTTCGAGAAATTGAAGGCGGGAGCGGAAAACACCATTGACGTTACGATTACTTCCGCGGCTGCGCTGAGTCAGGCGCAACAAGAATCGCTGGTTGAAGCACTTAAGATGCGCTTCGGCCGTGATGTGATTCTGCAAACAGAAATTGACGAAAACCTTATCGGCGGTGCGGTCATTCGTGCTGGCGATGTTGTTATTGATGGATCATTGCGTTCAAGCCTGCAAGGCCTGGCCAACGCGCTGATCGCTTAAAGAGGAAAAGAAGATGGCACTCAAAGCTTCTGAAATCAGTCAACTGATTAAAGAGCGCATCGAGAACTTCGAGGCATCCGCGGAAGCGAAGGATGTGGGCACCGTTATTGGTGTCACCGATGGTATCGTACGTATTCACGGATTGGCCGACGCTCGCTACGGCGAGATGCTGGAGTTCCCCGGCAACACGTTCGGTCTGGCGCTCAACCTGGAGCAGGATTCGGTTGGCGCGGTGGTTCTTGGAGATTACAAACACATTTCCGAAGGCGACATCGTCAAGACCACCGGACGCATTCTGGAGGTGCCAATCGGCGAGGCACTGCTCGGTCGAGTCGTTGACGCGCTCGGTAATCCCATTGACGGCAAGGGACCGATTGATACGACGGAAACGGCGCCGATCGAAAAGGTCGCACCGGGCGTTATTGAGCGCAAGTCGGTCGATCAGCCGGTACAGACCGGGCTGAAGGCCATCGATTCGATGGTGCCGATCGGTCGCGGTCAGCGAGAACTGATCATTGGCGACCGCCAGACCGGCAAAACGGCCGTGGCAGTGGACACCATCATCAATCAGGTGAGTAGCGGAATTAAATGCATCTACGTCGCGATTGGCCAGAAGTCCTCTTCCATCGCCGGCGTGGTGAGAAAGCTTGAAGAAGAAGGTGCCATGGCACACACGATCGTTGTGGCGGCCGCCGCGGCCGACTCACCGGCGCTGCAATACATTGCACCGTACGCTGGCACATCGATGGGCGAGTATTTCCTCGACAAGGGTGAAGACGCCCTCATTGTTTTCGATGACCTGACCAAGCAGGCATGGGCCTATCGCCAGATTTCACTGCTGCTGCGTCGGCCACCGGGCCGAGAAGCCTATCCGGGCGATGTTTTTTACCTGCATTCCCGTTTGCTTGAGCGTGCCTCGCGCGTCAATGAAGAATACGTTGAAAATGCGACGGGCGGAAAAGTGAAAGGCAAGACGGGATCCCTGACCGCGTTGCCGATCATCGAAACGCAGGCGGGTGACGTGTCCGCTTTCGTACCGACCAATGTCATTTCGATCACGGACGGACAGATCTTCCTTGAGACTGATCTGTTTAATGCCGGCATTCGACCCGCGATCAATGCCGGACTGTCAGTGTCACGTGTTGGTGGTGCCGCGCAAACCCAGATCATCAAGAAACTTGGCGGTGGTGTGCGACTGGCGCTGGCGCAATATCGCGAGCTTGCGGCGTTCGCACAGTTCGCCTCCGACCTTGACGAAATCACCCGCAGGCAACTTGCGCGCGGCGAGCGAGTCACGGAGCTCATGAAGCAGAAGCAGTATTCACCGCTATCCGTTGCCGAGATGGGCTTGTCGCTGTTTGCCGTGAATGAAGGTTTTATTGACGACGTCGAGGTTTCCAAAGTCGGCGATTACGAAGCAGCCTTGCACGACTACGCGAAGGCGAATGACGCTGATCTGATGGAGAAGATCAATGCGACCGGGGACCTGAACGACGAGATTACGGCTGGGTTGACGGCGATTTGTGAAGGCTTTGCCGAAAAAGGAGCTTATTAGCACGCTGTAGGAGCGTCTCCTGAGGCGCGACCGAGGCTGAAAAACACACGAAAGCGACGAGTCACTACAGAATTTGAAAACGGTCTATTAAGAACATCGCACTTAAGTTCCCTACACGATGTAGAGCGGATTTCTTGAGAGACGCGAGACTAAATTCCCTACACGATTGGAAAGTGACGCCAGGCAAGCAGATTAGAGATATTTTATGAGTGGCGAAAAAGAAATACGCAATAAGATCCGCAGCGTGAAGAACATGCAGAAGATCACCAAAGCGATGGAAATGGTTGCTGCTGCGAAAATTCGCAAGGCGCAGAAGCAGATGGAAGCGTCGCGCCCGTATGCCGAACGCATTCGCCGCGTCGTCGGCCACCTGGGCGCAGCCAATCCGGACTACAAACACCCGTGGCTGGTTGAGCGCGAGGTGCAACGCGTCGGTTATATCATTATTTCGACCGACCGTGGTCTTTGTGGTGGCTTGAACGTCAATATGTTCAAGAAAGTCATCGCTGAGTTGCAGCATTGGAAAAACGAAGACGTGGAGGTTGACCTGACACTGGTCGGCGCCAAAGCTGTGCAGTTCTTCCGCCGTCTTGGCGGCAACGTGGTGGCAACGGCGACGCATCTGGGTGATCGACCGCAGGCTAATGACCTTATTGGTGCGATCAAGATCATGCTCGATTCCTACAGCGACGGAAATATCGATCGACTGTATGTCGTGCACAATGAATTCGTCAGCACGATGAGCCAGAAGCCCGAAGTAAAGACACTGTTGCCGGTGAGCGCCATCGATCTGGGTGATGAAACCTTGCAGGAGCACTGGGATTACATCTACGAACCGGATGCTGTGGACCTGCTGGACGACGTCTTGTTGCGTTACATTGAATCACAGGTATACCGAGGTGCGGTTGAAAACTTCGCCTGCGAAATGGCCGCGAAAATGGTGGCGATGAAATCCGCCACGGACAATGCGGGCGACATTATTGACGAGCTGCAGCTTATTTATAACAAAGCGCGGCAAGCTTCGATTACACAGGAAATTTCAGAGATCGTCGGTGGCGCAGCTGCCGTGTCTGAGTAACAGAATTTTGAATTAATTTGCGGCGAGCGAATTGCCGTATTCAGGAAACGAGGAAACGTTATGAGCACCGGATGTACCGTGCAAATTATTGGCGCTGTGGTGGATGTTGCATTCCCGAGCGACGCAATCCCGCATATTTACGATGCGCTGATCATCGACGAGGTTGATCTGACGCTTGAAGTGCAGCAGCAGCTGGGTGACGGCGTCGTGCGCACCATCGCAATGGGGCCCAGTGAGGGCTTGCAGCGCGGCATGTCCGTGACCAATACCGGCGAGGCGATCATGGTTCCTGTTGGCAAAAAGACGCTCGGTCGCATCATGGATGTGCTGGGCAAACCGATCGATAACAAGGGCGATATCGGTGCCGAGAAACTGATGCCGATTCACCGCGCGCCGCCTTCTTTTGAAGAGCAGGCTTTAGCGACGGAGCTCCTCGAGACGGGCATCAAGGTTATCGACCTGATCATGCCAATCTCCAAAGGCGGCAAGGTTGGTTTGTTCGGGGGCGCCGGTGTTGGCAAGACCGTGACGCTGATGGAGTTAATCCGCAACATCGCGCATGAGCATGAAGGCTTCTCAGTATTTGCGGGCGTTGGCGAACGTACTCGCGAGGGTAACGACTTCTATCACGAAATGACGGATTCGGGCGTTATCGACAAGGTATCGCTCGTTTACGGCCAGATGAACGAGCCCCCGGGCAACCGTCTCCGTGTCGCGCTGACGGGGCTGACGATGGCCGAGGCTTTCCGCGATGAAGGCCGTGACGTACTGATGTTTATCGATAACATCTACCGTTACACACTGGCCGGCACCGAAGTATCCGCGCTGTTGGGTCGCATGCCATCAGCGGTGGGCTACCAGCCGACCCTCGCAGAGGAAATGGGTATCCTGCAGGAGCGCATCGCCTCGACGAAAACCGGTTCCATCACATCCTTCCAGGCAGTCTACGTACCGGCCGATGATTTGACCGATCCATCACCGGCAACGACGTTTGCGCATCTCGATGCCACACTCGTGCTGTCGCGACAGATCGCCGAACTCGGCATCTACCCGGCCGTCGATCCGCTCGATTCCACCAGCCGCATCCTCGATCCGCTCATCATTGGTCAGGAACACTATGACTGTGCCCGTGGCGTACAGGCTGTGTTGCAGCGTTACAAAGAGTTGCAGGACATCATCGCGATTCTGGGCATGGACGAACTGTCCGAAGACGACAAGCAGTCCGTTACCCGTGCGCGCAAGATCCAGCGCTTCCTGTCACAGCCGTTCTTTGTTGCGGAAGTCTTTACGGGTTCACCCGGTAAATACGTACCACTGTCGGAAACCATTCGCGGCTTTAACGCAATTGTGAATGGCGACTACGATCACCTGCCGGAGCAGGCGTTCTACATGGTGGGTTCTATCGAAGAAGCCGTCGAGAAAGCGAAGGCGATTCAGTAAACGAGCGAGCGTAAGAACATGGCCACTATTCACGTTGACATCGTATCTTCCGAAGGCGAAATCTTTTCGGGTGAAGCCAGGATGGTGTACGCACCCGCTCGCATGGGCGAAGTGGGCATCGCCCCGCGGCATGCGCCGTTGCTCACGACGCTAAAACCAGGCGAGGTTCGCATTGAGGACACGGAAGGCAAGGAACATTTCTTCTACATCACGGGTGGCATGCTGGAGATTCAGCCGCATCTCGTGACGGTGCTCGCCGACACGGCGCTTCGCGGTGAACAGCTTGATGAAGCAGCAGCTCTTGCCGCGAAACAGGCCGCGGAAGAAGCGCTCAAAGGAATTTCCGACGAGACAGACCTGGCGAAGGCGCAGGCCGAGCTGGCCGAAGCCGAGGCGCGTTACCGCGCCGCACAAAAACTCAAAGGGCAGCGCTAGATAAGCTCTTTCAAGGAGCGTGCTTTGCGCGCTGACCAGGCTCAAGAGGATCGCGCCTCAGGAGACGCTCCAACGGGTTTCTACTGGCACTTCTGCAGATACTCCCGACGCGCGACCCCGGCGTGAGCAATCCTTGTATAAATCGGCCATCCAAAGCTTTATCCTGTTGCATTGCGGATTGATCTCGTTTACGTCGTCCGCCTGCAATGGAGTCATTAAATGATTGTTCAACGATTAGCCTGCGCGCTGTTTCTATTCCTGATCTCGACCGTTTCCATCGCTCAGGAAGAGCGTACGTCGCTGAAGATCTATATTTCCGCAGACATGGAAGGCGTTGCGGGCGTCGTCACCGAGGCGCAGCTGGGCCCGGGCGGCTTCGAATATGAACGCTTTCGCGAATTCATGACGGCAGAAGTCAATGCCGCCATTGATGCGGCTCGTGCGGCAGGCGCCACAGAGATTCTCGTCAGCGACTCTCACGGCAATGGACAAAATCTGCTGATCGACAGGATGCCCATCGATGTCATGATCGTGCGTTCCTGGCCGCGCGAACTCAGCATGATGGAAGGGATTGACGAAACCTTCGATGGCGTGATTTTCATTGGTTACCATGCAAGCACGGCAAACACACGGGGCGTGCGAGCGCACACGATGTCCAGCGCCAACATCACGGACTTTCGCCTGAACGGTAAATCGATGTCCGAAGGCAGCATGAACGCGGCCATCGCTGGACAATTCGGCGTGCCCGTCATCATGGTTTCGGGCGACGATGTGGCGGTCGCGGAAACCCAGGTCATCGTGGGTGATATGGAAGGCGCGGTCGTCAAATGGGCCAGGGGATTTCACTCAGCAATAACGATGACCCCGGAAGCGGCACAAGAGGTTATCCGCACCCGTACGGCATCAGCGGTCAGCCGCATTGATGAATTCGAGCCCTACGTTCTGGAAACCCCGATTGAGGTCGAGCTGACGTTGAAGCACTACCAGCCGGTAGAGTTGCTTGCCTACTTGCCCTACATCGAGCGGGTTAATTCGCATACGATCCGGTTTACCGCCAGGGATATGACTGAGGTAAGCAAGTTCCTGACATTCGTCCTCAGTTATCGAGTTGATTTGCAACCGTAAGGCCGGAGTAATGAATGATATGAAAACAGTCTTTGTTGTCGCGGCCGCGGTGCTGCTTTTTGGCGGGTGTTCGCAGGAAGGGCCGGCTCGAGGCACGGCAATCACTAACGTTACGGTGATCGATGCAGTCAATGCTGTCCGCGAGCATCAAACCGTGCTTTTCTACGGTGACCAGATACTGGCTGTAACCTCGTCCGAATCCCTGTTTCCGCCACCGGAGCACACAATCGACGGTTCCGGAAAATACCTGATACCCGGTCTTTGGGACATGCACGTTCACCTCACCTATGACGATGCGTTCACGGAATCGATGCCGGCGATGTTTCTTGCCTACGGCATTACCAGCGTGCGTGATACGGGTGGCCTGATAGACAAGCTTCGGCCTGTTATCGAAAAAATGCGGGCTCCCGGTGCGGTCGCACCCCGTGTTTTCTACAGTGGCCCGCTGCTTGACGGCACGTTTGTTGTTTACGACGGCAAGTCCCGGCCGGAAATAGGCACCCAGAACGCCACGGTCGAGATGGCGCAGCAAAAGGTGGCTGCGCTGAAAGACGCTGGAGTCGACTTCATCAAGATTTACGAGATGGTCTCTGCCGAAGTGTTCGCCGCGCTGGTCAGCGCGGCTCAGTCGCACGGTCTTCCGATCGCCGCGCACGTACCTTTGTCCATGCTGGCGAGCCAGGTGGGTCCTTCGGTCGACTCGATGGAGCATCTGCGCAATGTTGAGCTCGACTGCGCCAGTAATTCTGCTGAACTCTACGAAGAGCGCCTGTCACGCCTGAAAAACGATGCCGGCGCATCCGGATACGAATTGCGATCCGGCATGCATTCCGCACAAAGAGTGCCGGCTATTTTGAACTACGACGAGGAGCGTTGTGAGCGGACGATCGCGAGTCTAAAAGCAACCATTCAGGTACCGACATTGAGGCTTGTTGCCTATCCGCTGAGGTCTTCGTATGACCACCCGGACTGGAACGAAGCGCTGGCACAGGTGCCGGATACTCTGAAAGAAGACTGGCAAGCTGCGACTGCCGAGTGGCTGGGGACTAGCGATCGGGGAGACACGACTGTCGCGCAGTGGAGCCTGTCTCTGGTTGGTCGCATGCACGCGCAGGGCGTGCCCATTGGTGCCGGTACCGACACGCCGATTGCCCGCGCATTGCCCGGGTTCAGCCTGCATACAGAACTCGAACGCCTGGTTGAAGCAGGTCTGACTCCGCTTGAGGCACTGGAGTCCGCAACGATTCGGCCGGCGGAGTTCTTTTCGCTGCAAGACGAAATGGGTACCATCGATGTCGGCATGCGAGCAGATCTCGTGCTCCTGAATGCCAACCCATTGGCTGACATCAGCAATACCCGGGAGATCGCCGCCGTCATAACAAAAGGTCATGTGCTCCTGGCCGACGACCTCAAATAGCGGTTCTTTTTACGCATTGGGTAACATCAGGCAGTCGCGCGCGTATGGTCGATCGTTGGCGACAGGTAAATTCGTTATGATCGGTTGATTCCATATCGCCGGGAGTTTGTACATGTCACCGAAATCGCCTGTCACAGGCCCACTCAGACTGTTTCACCGAATTCTGCCGCTTGGCATGGCACTGCTTTTCCTGCCGCTGCAACCGCTCATCGCCAAAGAGGCCCCGGTTGAACTCGCCGATCTCGAGCGCATATCGGATGCAGACACCATGGTTATGGTGCCAATGCGAGATGGTATCCGCCTGGCGACCGATATCTACCGGCCAAAAGATGCGACCGGCAAGATGCCGCTCATTTTTATCAGGACACCGTACAACTTCAACAAGATTGGTGGTGGCAACCTGCAACTCGCCTATAAAGCGGTGAGTCGTGGCTATGCAGTAGCGATTCAAAACGAACGTGGGCGTTATTACTCCGAAGGCGAATGGGAGATTCTGGGGAACCCGCGTACCGACGGTTACGACGCACTGACCTGGTTCGCTGACCAGGAGTGGTCGAATGGTGCAGTCGGTACGCTGGGCTGTTCATCATCGGCGGAATGGCAGCTGGCCCTTGCGGCAAAAAATCATCCAGCGCACAAGGCCATGATACCGATGGCGGCCGGTGCAGGCATTGGCAGGGTGGGCGAGTTTTACGAGCAGGGCAACTGGTACAAAGGCGGCGTGCATCAGACGCTTTTCTCGGTATGGCTTTACAGTGTGCAACAGCAGATTTATCCGCGTTTCCCGGCCGGCATGGAACAGGAAGACTTGCAGCGTCTTCGCAAGTTATACGACCTGTCTCCGGACATGCCCGAGGTCGACTGGAAGAAGCAGCTGAAAAAGCTACCGGCGCTGACGTGGCTGGACGATGCCGGTGGGAACATCGGGCCGCTAAAAGATCTGATGGCGCGAACACCCGATCATCCCGACTGGTATGCAGGGGGGCTTTACAATGACGGTGAAGATTTCGCGGTACCTGCTTTCTGGTTTAACAGCTGGTTCGACGTGAGCCAGGGACCGAATCTGGCGATGTTCAATCACGTTCGTAAAAACGGCAAAACCCGTCGAGTCCGCGATGGACAGTATGTCCTGATCGCCCCAACCCTGCATTGCCGGTTCTACCGTATCCCGGAGCATGAAGACCTCATTGTCGGCGAACTGGATGTTGGCAATCCGACCTTTCCGATTTACGAGCAGCTGTTTTCTTTCTTTGATTATTATCTCAAAAAAGAAAAGAATGATTTCAAAGACACGATGCCTCGCGTGCAGTACTACACCATGGGCAAGAATGAGTGGGCGACGGCGGATAGCTGGCCACCGAAAGAAGCCACGGCCGTGACCTTCTATCTGCAGAGTAACGGTCATGCCAACAGCCTCTTCGGCAATGGTGTCCTGTCGCAGGACATGGCCGGTGAAGCAGCGTCTGACAGCTATACCTATGACCCTATGAATCCCGTGCCCGCGCTGGGCGGCGGCGTTTGCTGCAATGCGGGTGCGGCGCTGGGTGGCAGCTATGACCAGCGCGGCATTGAGGCGCGAGCGGATGTGCTGGTGTATACCTCCGAGCTGATGGAGGAAGATCTGCAAATAACCGGCAGCATCCATACGACTCTCTATGTTTCATCGGATGCCAAAGATACGGATTTCACCGTTAAGCTTGTGGATGTGTATCCGGACGGGACGGCTTATAACATTGACGATACGATTTTTCGCGCGCGTTATCGCGACGGATATGACCGGCAGGTATTCATGGAAGAGGGTGAGGTCTACGAATTAAATCTGACGCCAATGTCGACCAGCTACCAGTTCAAGAAGGGTCACCGCATTCGTGTTGAAGTGTCATCGAGCAAGTTTCCTCAGTACATGCGGAACCTGAATACCGGCGGCAACAATTACGATGAAACCGAGGGTGTCGTGGCGCATAACACGTTGCATCATTCCGCGCAGTATCCATCGAAGATTGTATTGCCTGTGGTTAGATAAGGACGGGTCGACCCCCGTTTTTTGGGCATGGGCCAGCTACTCCTCCGACGCTGGGTCGAACGCTTTGGAGAAAAACAGGGCATTCAGGAACAGCTTGTTCGTGCCGTACCAGATACCTCTAAAATTGGGGTCGTCGGCAAACAGGATTACGCTGCCCTCACCCTTGCGATCGGCAATCAGGGCGGCGGTGCCTTCGAGGGCGTCCTTGTTCTTGTCTGACGCATAGCCGGATTTAAGCGGCGGCGTGCTGTACGCGATAACCGTTGCGAATGGATTAAGCGGTCTTTCCATCGGCTCTTTGGTGTTCTTCAAGAGAGAGATCTCACGGCGGGAATAACCATAGCCCAGCGGGTGGGCGATATCGAGGTCGCCTGAAAATATCGCGCCGCCAACGACATCAATGGCGTCTCGCATCTCTTTCTCAGCATATGAAAACCTCTCGATCCCGGGAATCTCTTCGGGCAAAAGATCGTGCCCCGATTCTGACGCGTTTTCCATTTCCACCAGCACTCCATCAACCGATTCCGGTTCAACATAGTCGAGCACATTCGCCCGCAGCCAGTCTGCACCCTGTCGAATACCGATGACGGTACCTCCGGCATCAACCCACCGTCGAATGCGGCCGGCGTACTCTGGTGCGTAGGCATCGAATTCGCCGCCGGCGAAAACAAGGTGGGTGTAACGATCCAGATTGACACTGCCAAGCCGGCTGCGATCACGCAGAGTCACCTGCATGTTCATGCGTTCGTCCAGCAGGTGCCAGATTTCGCCGGTGTTGTACCAGTCCATGTCGCGACCAACGACGAGCAATACTTCGGGTTTGTCCAATGGCTTGAAGAACTGCCCGCCGAGATCGGGCCCCGCGGTGCCAATTACGCTACGACCGGAAGTCACCGCGTGTACGAACACGCCGTCTCGCTCGGCAATAATCTGCATGATTTCGCGAATGTTCTCGCGACTGACTTCCTGCCGATCAAACGAAACAACAATACTGCCGCGGTCGAATTCATACGGCCCACGAGTCGTTTGTGCGACGAATTCTCTGGGTGCAACGCGGGCCAGAATACCGGCGTCAAGAACACGATTCAACGCTCGTGGAGCGTAATAGCCCGACCACGCAAACACGTAGGAATAGCTGGCGTCATCCGGCAGGTCAGCAACCGGCATGTGCAGTGACACCTCAGTTCCGACCAGACTTGAATTCAGACGACGGGCCGAAAGCTCCGCGTAGTCGAGTCCGAACGCGAGCGGCAGTGTCCAGGTGGAGACATCGTAAAATTTGGGGTCCTGAAATTCAGTCATCGTTTCGAACATGCTGCGAAGCAGACGATGTTGCGCCTGGTCGAGCGGTACGATCAGCGCCTGACCGGCGCGGTACGTAATGCCACCTTCGGTGATGTCACGTTCAAGGTCATACACTTTTATGCGGTGAAAATTGAGAAGATCGACGAAGTGGTACAGGCGAGCCTCATCACCGGGTGACGCGAAAACATAGGCTTTGACCGAATGGGTCCGCGCTGCATCGGCAGCAGAGTCGTAAAAATTCCGTTGGTAGTCGAGCAACTCCTGTTTTTTGGCAAGCGCGCCTTCGGCGTTCGCAATGCTGGTCCGAAAGTGTTTGCGGACGTTTTCGCGATAGGTGCGAAGCCCGTTGCTGGTGTCGAGTTCTATGCCGCGAGCCGAACTTGCTTCATGCAGAATGCCAATACCACCATTTACCAAAGGAAATGCAGCGCCCTTGCCGAGGAAGAAGTGATCGTAACGGTCGCCGTGAAAGTAGAGGCGCGCCTCGGAGTCCAGAAAATCTTCCGAGGGCCCGACAACCTCGGTGACAAGTCGCATGCCCTCGTCAGGAATAAGCGGGTGGGTACGGCTTGCTACACCCGGCGCGAAATAATAGGTCTGCTCGCTGCCCATTTCGTGGTA
>JADFNG010000042.1 GCA_022563505.1 Pseudomonadota bacterium
CTGCCGCTTGAGATCGGTTTGATCCCCGGCCAGGCAACGCCCTGGCGCGACATCAAGGTTTTCCAGTTTTACGACGATGCGGCGGCCCGCTGGCAAGCCTATGCCTACGTCACCACGGATGGCAATGGCATAACCGACGGACTGTTCGTCATCGATCTCTCGGGTCTGCCGCACTCGATCCGGAAAATCGCCTACGCCAGCGACTTCAACAACGCACACAACGTGTTCGCAACCAACACCGATTACACCACCGGACTGAGCCTGACGGGCGACGTACCGCATCTGATTATCGCGGGCTCGAACGTCGGCAGCGGCCAGTTTCGCCTCTACTCCCTGGCAAATCCGGCGTCACCGACTTTCATCAGCACCGCGGCGACCGCTGGAAACATGCACGATACAACAACGTTCTTCGTGACCGATCAACGCAAGAACACGCAATGCGTTAATGCAATGAACGTCGATGCGTGTGAAATACTGGTGGACTTCCGCGGGCAAAGCGTCGATATCTGGGACATCACCGATCCGGCTGATCTTGTGCGCCTGTCTGTATCGACGTACCCGAATCAGCGTTTCTCGCATTCCGGCTGGCAGTCGGAAGACGGCATGTTTCTTTTCGTACACGACGAACTCGACGAGAGGGATTTCGGACTCAACACGACCGTCAATGTCTTATCGCTCGCCGATCTGACCAGTCTCACGCACCTGGGGTCCTGGGTCGGACCGACAACGGCGATCGACCACAACGGTTTTGTGCGCGGCAACCGCTATTACATGAGTCACTACACTCGCGGGCTCACCATTCTCGACATTAGCAATCCGGCTGCACCGGTGACCGCGGGTACGTTCGATACGTATGCGGTGGATGACGTGAGCGGTTTTAACGGCGCATGGGGTGTCTATCCGTTTTTTAACAGCGGCACGATTGCCGTCAGCGATATCGACAGTGGCCTGTATTTGCTCAAAGATCAGACCAGAAACGTCGCTCAGGGTCGGCTGGCATTCCCGGCGGCGTCGTTTGCAGCCGAAGAGGGACAGCAGGCATCGCTGGTCGTACAGCGACTCGGTGGTACGACCGGTGCCATCAGCGTCGCATACCAGGTCGTGCCAGACACTGCAAACAGTGCTGATTTTCAAATCCAGGCAGGATCGCTAGCCTGGGCTGACGGTGACGGCACAGACAAATTCATCATGCTCGACCTGATGGACGACGGCATCGCAGAAGGGCTTGAACGCATCATCGTCAGGCTGATAAACCCGGCGGGTGGTGCGACGCTGGGCGACTTGAATACCGCCAGCCTCTATATAAGTGACACGGCCGCGCAGTCAGGAATCGGTTTCCTGGACACAACCATCGACACCAGCGAAATCGGCCTGGCAACCGTTATTTTGATTGTGCAACGCAGCGGCAGCGCTTTGGGACAGGCAAGTGTCGACTACGCAGTCAGCGGTGGCGACGCAAGCGTCGGCATCGACTTCAGCGGCGATACCGACGGCACGCTAATATGGGCTGACGGCGATGCCGATCCGAAATCACTGCTCATCTCCATTCTCGACGACGGCGATGGAGAGGAAACGGAATTCTTCGACATTTCCCTGTCAAACCCGCTGGGAGCCGTTGTGACTGCCGCCGCGACAGCGCGCATCAACATTTTAAGCGATGAAGCACCTACCCCGCCACCACCGCCACCACCGACGTCGAGCGGCGGCGGCGGCGGCGTGCCGACACCCGCTCTGCTCGTCGTGCTGGGATTATTCCTGCGACGGCGATTCAGTCAAACGGATTCTGTCTGACGATTGTCTGTTCCCGACCGGGACCGGTTGAGATGATGTCCAGCGGAATCCCGGCCAGTGCCTCAATACGCGCGAGATAGTTGCGCGCATTCTGCGGCAATTCAGCATACTCGGTGGCACCGACCGTTGATTCGTTCCAGCCCGCCATGTCTTCGTAGACCGGTTTGCAGGCGCCAATTCGATCAGCGATAAGCGGGAAACCTTCAATCGCTTCACCATCAATCTCGTAGCCAACACAAATCCGGATGGTTTCGAGGCCGTCCAGCACATCGAGCTTGGTCATGCACAGACCCGAAATACTGCTGTTCATAATCGAGCGCTTGAGGGCAACGGCATCGAACCAGCCACATCGTCTTGGACGCCCTGTCGTTGCACCGAATTCCGCCCCCACCTTGCCAAGATGCTCGCCCATATCGTCGAAGAGTTCCGTCGGAAACGGGCCCGCCCCAACGCGAGTCGTATAGGCTTTTACGATACCAAGAATGTAGTCAAGGTTGCGCGGGCCAACGCCGGTTCCGGTACTGGCTGCGGCTGATACCGTATTCGATGAAGTGACGAACGGATAGGTGCCATGATCGATATCGAGAAACGTACCCTGCGCGCCTTCGAACAAAATACTTTCGCCGTTGTCCGCCAGTGTCTGCAGGATCCGGGCGATATCGGCGGTGATCGGTACGATCGTCTCGGCGGCACGCATCGAATCATCCAGCGTCTTTGCGAAATCGACGGGGTCTGCCGAATAATATTTTTGCAGCAGAAAATTATGATAATCGAGAACCTCGGCCAGTTTGGTGGCGAATTTCTCCCGCTCGAACAAATCTGAAATCCGCAGCGCGCGGCGAGCGATCTTGTCCTCATAAGCCGGTCCGATGCCACGACCCGTGGTACCGATCGCCGCTGCTCCGCGCGCCTTCTCTCTTGCTGCGTCAAGCGCTACGTGCGAGGGCAGAATCAACGGACAACCCGGACTGATCTTCAGCCGTTCAAATACCGGCACACCGGTCGCAGCAAGCTCATTCGCCTCAGTCAACAAGGCTTCAAGCGAGACGACGACCCCATTGCCGATGAGACACAGAACCTGTTCCCGGAGTATTCCGGAAGGAATCAAATGCAGGACGGTTTTCTCGCCGTCAATGACCAGCGTATGACCCGCATTGTGCCCGCCCTGGAAGCGAACGACTGCGGCCGCTTTGTCGGTCAAAAGATCGACAATCTTGCCCTTGCCCTCATCGCCCCACTGAGTGCCGATGACAACTACATTTTTACCCATTTTAGATTCTCGAGTTCGACTTACGACCTGACAACGAACATCATCAAGAGCCCCGCTCCCATTGCAACCAGGCCCGCGGTACGAAGATTATTATCACCGAGCTTTGCGATCAGTTCTACGGTGCGTCGAAATCGCCCCGGACTGACGAACGGAATCATGCCCTCAAGAATGAGATACAGCGCGAAAGCGGTCAATATATCCTGCCACATTGCATGCTTCACTTTGCAAGCACGACGAGCAGCCGCGACACACAGAAATCCCCTGTTTGGAAACGGCTTGTCAGGGTGTCAGTCGCGGCCCACCGAGGCGACTTTTACTGGGATCCTCGCGAATTATTCAAATAACGGAAGAATTCGTTGTCCGGACTGATAACCATGATATCTCCGGGCTTGCCCACCGAACTCCGATACGCGTTGATGCTGCGATAGAAGCGATAGAACTCGGGATCCTGTGAATAGGCTTTTGCGTAGATTTCTGCTGCCGTCGCATCGCCCTCACCACGAATAATTTGCGAGTCTCGATTTGCATTGGCAAGGATTACGGTTCGTTCCCGATCCGCTGCTGCCCTCTTCTGTTCCGCAATTTCCACTCCCTGTGCACGTCGTTCGGCGGCGATACGCCCGCGCTCTTCACGCATTTGCCGATAAACTGAATTGCGCACGTCATCCGGAAACTCGACCTGCTTGACACGAACGTCCACAAAATCGACGCCGAGACCTTCCGCCGAGACGCTTGCCGTTGCCAGCATATCGCGCATCAACTCCGCCCGTTCCGCCGAGATCGCCTCCTGAACGGTGCGCTTGCCGAACTCGGTCACAATGGAGTTCTTGATGATCTCCGACAGGCGATCGGTGGCCACATTAATACTGCCGCCCGTCGAAGTATAGAATTTCACGGCATCGACAATGCGCCACTTGACGAAAAAATCGACCTGCAACGCAAGACGTTCCGCAGTGAAGATTCGATCCGGGCGATCCGTGATCGTCAGGATTCGTTTGGGAAACTTGCGCACCGTCTGGAAGATCGGAATCTTGAAATGAAGGCCAGGTTCGTAGTACGACCGAACAACCTCACCCACCTGCAGTTTTATCGCAAGTTCACGCTCATTGACCGTGAACGTGGACAGGCCAAGAATGACCAATGCCAGACCTGCGATCACCAACCCACCGAATTTTCCGTTAGTCATTGTCGGGTCCTCCTGGTACGCGCCGCATCCGGCACAGTGACCGGCTCTACCGCAGGCGCTGATGTTTGCGCGTTAAATATGCTGTTGGGGTCCATCTGGCCTGCCTGGCGGTTACTCGCGCCAATCAGTTTGTCGATCGGCAAATACAGCAAGTTGCCACTGCCATCGGCATCCAGAATCACCTTGTTGGCGTTTGCGTAGACCTGCTCAATCGCCTCGATATAGAGTCTGTCTCTGGTCACTTCCGGTGCTTTTTGGTACTCCGCCAGCAGCGCCAGGAATCTCGATGCCTGACCATCGGCATCCGCAATCACTCGCTCGCGGTAGCCTTCCGCATCCTGCACAATGCGGGACGCGGTACCGCGCGCTCGCGGTATCAGATCCTGCGCGTAGGTCTCGGCTTCCAGTATTGTGCGATCGCTGTCATTGCGAGCTTTTTGAGTGTCGTCGACAGCATCCTGAACCGCCTGCGGATAATCGAGTCGCTCCAGGCTGATCGTGCTCACCGTAATTCCGGCGTTATACGCATCCAAAGTGTTCTGCAGTACGAGTTGCGTGCGCGGTGCAATTTGATCACGGCCATCCGTCACGAGATCTTCCAGCGTACTCGTGCCAACGACTTCACGTAATGCACTCTCGGTGACATCTTGAAGCGTACCTTCCGGATTGATCACCTCAAAACTGTACTTGACCGGATCCTCGCGGCGGTATTGCACGACCATCTGGATGAACACGTACTGCTCATCCGCAGTCAAAATTTCGGTGCTGAACCCATACCGATCCACCGCGCTGGTATTCACAATATCAACGGTCTCTATCGGGAATGGAATATGCCAGTGCAGGCCAGGCAACGTGGTCATCGTGTAAGCACCGAAACGCTGCACAACGCCGCGCTCCGCTTCATCCACCCGGTACAGACCGGTAAATGACCAGGCAATCAGCAAAATCATGGGCAATACCCATCTACCACCAGCGCCCCGGCCACCGCCTCCGCCACCGCCTCCGCCGCCTCCACCGAGGATCGCACTGAGTTTGCGTTGCCAGTTCTGGACTATTTTGTCCAGGTCTATTGGCTCTTCACCCCTTTTCTTCCAGGGATCCCTGCCATTTCCAGAATCATTCCAGGCCATATTCTTTATCTTTCTCTACGTTGCTGCAGTTACCGGCACGGTTGCCGTTTGCTGCTCCAAAAATTGTGCTTGCAGATTTTCACGCTTCATGAAACGTTGAAAATCACGTTCACAAATGGTGAGTTCGAGTTCCCAGCCACCGTCTTCCGTAATCACTTCCCCGGTCACCGCACCCAGGTCGAACAATCGCGCTCTTTGCCGCCCTTGCCGGGGAAGAAGCCGGATGACGCCATGCACCATCTTGCGACGCAACCGATCCCCGATTGATTCCAATAGCAGGGGGATTCCTTCACCGCTGACGGCAGACAACCATACCGCGCGTCCTTCGCCTTGACTATTCTTCGTACGGCGCGGTCGCCGATCCAGCTTGTCTATTTTATTGTACACCCTTATCTGTGGAACCCTATCGGCATCCAGCTGTTTTAGTACGGCGTTTACCTGCCTGACCCGCTGCCAGCGACCCGGGTCGCTGGCATCGATGAGATGCAGAATCAGATCCGCTTGTTTCGCCTCTTGCAGTGTCGAGCGGAAAGCCGCAATCAGTTCGTGCGGCAGGTCGCGAATAAACCCAACCGTGTCGGCCAGTATGACGGCACTGCCATCGGCCAGCTCAAGACGCCGCATGGTCGGGTCCAGGGTCGCAAATAGCTGATCCGCGACATAGACATCCGCATTCGTTAACGCATTGAAAAGTGTCGATTTCCCGCCATTGGTATAGCCAACCAGCGCGACCGTTGGAATGTCCGCGCGAAGCCGATTTTGCCGGTTCATCTCACGACGTCGATCGACGTGCACGAGGCGTTCCCTGAGCTGGCGAATCCGCTGTGCAATCAGCCGGCGATCGGTTTCCAACTGGGTTTCACCTGGCCCCCGCAGACCGATGCCGCCTTTTTGCCGCTCAAGATGCGTCCAGCCCCGAATCAGGCGCGTCGAAAGGTGTCTCAGCTGCGCCAGTTCGACCTGCAGCTTGCCTTCAAAGCTGCGCGCACGCTGCGCAAATATGTCGAGAATGAGACCGCTGCGATCGAGCACCCGACATTCGAGCGCTCGCTCAAGGTTGCGTTCCTGGCCAGGACTCAAGCTCGCATGGCATATCACCAGGTCCGCCTCATGCACCTGAATTCTGTCGCGCAGCTCCTCCAGTTTGCCCTTGCCGATGTAATAACGGGAATCCGGTCGACGCCGGCCAATCACCATCTCATCAACCACGACGGCACCTGCCGATACTGCAAGCTCAGCAAACTCTTCGCGTTCAGGTAAGTCAGGAACTCTGCCGGCGGCGGCGTGGATCAACACCGCGCGTTCGCCGCTTTGTGGTCGATCAAACAAGTACGACCTCCAGAACCCGTGGATACTTAGTCGTCAGACTCTCCGGAATCGTCGTCGTCCGGCATCGGCAAACGCACATTGCGTGCCGGTACGATGGTGGAAATTGCGTGTTTGTAAACCATCTGATTGACGCTGTTTTTCAACAAAACAACGAATTGGTCAAATGAGTCAACCTGTCCCTGCAGTTTGATGCCATTCACCAGGTAGATGGACACAGGAACCTTTTCCTTGCGCAAGAGATTCAGGAACGGATCCTGCAGTGTTTGCCCTTTAGCCATATCGGGTCTCCTTATTCTTATAGGTACTCATTATCAGACCATGTCGTGCCGGTGGCGCCGGTTGCCCTTCAATCATGGCCGGCCCAAAGCGAGTAGAAATTCTATCACAGGCCAGTAAGACCATATACGCCCCGTTGGTTCCATTTCGTCACCAG
This sequence comes from Pseudomonadota bacterium, assembly GCA_022563505.1. Classification (GTDB taxonomy): domain Bacteria; phylum Pseudomonadota; class Gammaproteobacteria; order Steroidobacterales; family Woeseiaceae; genus JAADHU01. The sequence continues at coordinate 7,140 of JADFNG010000042.1, forward strand.
ATACAACGATATGGTCTCTGCCGCACCCTCTTCAAGGGGGTCGACGACGATTAGATCCGCTTCGTTTCGCAGCCACGTCAACTGGCGCTTGGCCAGTTGCCGGGTTGCCGCCTGGCCTTTCGCCGTCGCTGCCGCCAGATCGTCGTCGCCAGCCAGATGAGCCCAGATTTGTCGGTAGCCCACCGCTCGCATCGAGGGACTATCGGCCGTAAGACCCTCCCGCTCGCGCAAGCCGGCGACCTCCTCCACCAGTCCCTGCTGCAACATGACCAGGAATCGCGCGTCAATGCGGCGATGCAGTTCGGCGCGCGAACCCGGAACCAACGCTATCTTGATGAAGTCGAATGCCGGCAGCGATGCCGATGCCTGCGCATGCCAAGCAGAGAGTGTCCGGCCACTGCGGCGAAAAACCTCCAGTGCCCGTTGAATTCGCTGCCGATCGTTCGGGTTGATGCGCGCCGCCGATTGTGGGTCGATCGCGGCCAGTTCGTCGTGCATTGCTGCCCAGCCAACGATTTTCGCCTCGGCATCGAGGCAGGCCCGCGTTCCTGCATCTGCCTCCGGCAAATCGGCAATGCCGCCGAGCAAGCATCGAAAATACATCATCGTGCCACCCACCAGAAATGGAACGCGGCCGGTCGCATGAATCGATGCAATCTCCGCCCGGGCATCGCGCACGAAAGTCCCGGCTGAATACGCTTCCTCCGGATCGCGTATATCAATCAGTCGATGCGGTGCCTGCTCAAGAATATTCGCAGCCGGTTTTGCGGTACCGATGTTCATACCGCGGTATACCAGTGCGGAATCAACACTGACAATGTCGAGGGGAAATTGCTCCACCAGTTGAATAGCGACTTCGGTCTTGCCCGATGCGGTCGGCCCCATCAGGCAGACGACAGGCAGCTTCTCCATTCGCTCTACTGCCCGCGCAAAAACAGGCGATCAAAATCTGCCATGCTGATGGCTGCCCAGGTCGGTCGACCGTGGTTGCATTGATCCGCTCTGTCGGTGATCTCCATTTCACGTAACAGTGCATTCATCTCGGCAATCGTCAATGAGCGATTGGCACGAATGGAGTGATGGCAAGCCATCGTGGACAGAATTTCGAGACAGTAATCTTCGATGCGATGGCTCTGACCGTCAGCGGCGAGGTCCGATAACACATCGCGAACGAGCGCCTCGGCGTCTGCCTGTTTTAACAGTGCCGGTATTTCCCGGATGACCAGGCTGGTCGGACCATTGCGATCGATGCTTAAGCCCAGGCGCGAAAAAACCTCCGCGGCACCCTCCGCCAATGCGGCCTCTTTGTCGGATACCGCAATCGAGACCGGCACCAGCAACGGCTGGCTGACGACATCTTCACGCTCGAAGGCGCGTTTCAGTTTCTCGTAAGTGATGCGTTCGTGTGCCGCATGCATGTCCACGACGATCAGACCCTCTGCGTTCTCGGCGAGAACATACACTCCTCCGAGTTGTGCGATGGCGAGACCCAGGGGCGGAAATACTTCTTCCTCCCCGCTCGGTCGCGGCGGTCCATCTGCCGACAGCGCCCGGTAAGCCGCGAGCGCCTCACGGACCGCACCTCCGCCTTGACGAGTCAGTGGCATCGGTGCCTGGTGGAAAATCTTGCGATCAAGCACGGCGCTGGAAATCGGCTTAATGTCATGCCCGCCGGGCCTGGTATCCTGTAATGCCAGCTCTACTGTTTGCGAGACGATGCCATGCACACGCCGCCCGTCTCGAAAGCGGATTTCGTGCTTGGCCGGGTGCGCGTTGGCATCGACGCTGGCAGGGTCCATAGTGAGATACAAGACGTAAGCCGGATAGCGACCGTGAAACAGGACATCGCGATAGGCGTGACGGATGGCATGCGACAACGTTCGGTCGGTGATGCTGCGACCGTTGACGAACCAGAATTGCAGGTCTGGCTGGCTGCGGTTGAACGTCGGCAGACCTATCCATCCCGACAAGGCAATCCCTTCCACCTCGCGCTCCAGATACACCGCATGCGACGCCAGCGCCTCTCCGCAGATCTTGCCGACTCGGTCGAGACGAGCATCCTGGTCTTTGGCCGCAGGCAGCTCCATGACACTGCGGCCATTATGGCTCACCGAGAATGCAACATCAGGTCGTGCCAGCGCCAGTCGTCGCAACCATTTATCAATATGGCCGAATTCCGTGCGTTGCGTGCGCAGAAACTTGCGACGCGCCGGTGTGTTGAAGAAAAGATCGTGAATCTCGAGCGTACAGCCGATCGGATGGGCTGCCGGACGCACATCCCCGGCAACGCCATTGACCACTTCAACCTGCCAGGCAGACTCCGCGTCGGCGGTTCGGGCGCACAGCGTCAGCCGTGATACCGATGCGATACTGGGCAGTGCCTCGCCGCGAAAGCCCAGCGATACAACCGCTTCAAGGTCGTCGAGACTGGTAATTTTGCTGGTAGCGTGACGAGACAGCGCGAGGAGCAATTCATCTTTTGGAATGCCGGCACCGTCATCCCGGACGCGAATCAGTTTTTGCCCGGCGGAGACAATGTCGATCGATATCGCCTGTGCACCGGCATCAAGACTGTTCTCGACCAGTTCCTTCACCACCGAGGCCGGGCGCTCGACAACTTCGCCGGCGGCGATCTGATTGACCAGGTGATCGGGGAGTTGCTGAATGGGCATGCGCCCATTCTTTCAAATGCTCGCACGAATGTGTAGCCACAACTGTCCGGCTTTTCGCGGCCGCGGGGTCAGGTTCCTGCGAAGACCGGAATTCTCAGTGTTTGTCCAATGCGAACCTGATTGCCCGACATGTTGTTTGCCGCACGAATGGCCGACATGCTGACGGCGTAGCGCGCTGCTATTTCACTCAGCGTATCGCCGCTGGCGATGACGTGACGCACCTGGCCGCTCGGGTTCTTGCGCAGATTAAGCGCGAGTTGCGTTGCGGGCGGCGGGTTGGCATGAAAATGATTACGAATACCCGCAAAAATCGCGTCTGCGAGCCTCCCCTGGTGCGCCGGGTTGCGGAGTTTCTTCTCCTCGCTGGGATTTGAAATATAAGCCATCTCGACGAGAATCGAGGGAACATCAGGCGACTTGAGCACGAGGAAGCCCGCCTGCTGCACCTTGCGCCGATGTACCGGACCCATTCTTGCCAGTTCACGGATGATGCTGGCACCGGCCTCCAGGCTGGCTCCAAGCGCTGCATTCTGCGACAGATCCAAAAGAACCGACGCCAATACGACATCCTTGTCCCCTAAAGTAACGTCGCCCACCCGGCTGAATGCATTTTCACGTTGTGCGAGGCGTCTGGCGGCCTCATCACTGGCCCCTTTGAGCGACAGCGCGTAGACCGAAGCGCCTTTTGCACGTCGATCGTCAACGGCATCCGCGTGAATGGAGATGAACAGGTCTGCCTTGTTGCGGCGCGCAATCTCCATGCGCTGACGATGCTTGACCATAATATCGGCGTTGCGGGCGAGGATCGCGCGCATGCCTGGCTCACGGTTAATCCGCTTCGCGAGCTTGCGGCTCACGGCGAGCGCCACATCCTTCTCTCGGGTCTTACCACGACCGACAGCACCGGGATCGCGACCGCCGTGACCCGGATCAATAACGATGACAATATCCCGCCCGCGCACGTACTCTTCAGACGCGCGTTTCACGGGATGCGGACTCCCCTCGCGGTATAAATCCACGACCAGTCGATCACCGTACTGATCATTGGGACCCGCCGTAAAACTTCGCGAGCGCACGGCCTGATTAAGATCCAGGACGACGCGCAATTGCCCGTTTGCGCGTACCCCCGTGCGAATGCCCTTGATCAAACCGGTGCCGGCAGGCATTTTTCGCAACGCCTCGCCGAGGCGGGCGTTCTTGAGGTCCACGACCAGCCGATCCGGGCCGCGCATGGTGAAAATCGTGTGTTCTGACGATTCGCTGAGATCGAGAACAACGCGAGTACGGCCATTTTCTGACCACAGTCGTATATTCTCGAGGGTTGCCGCCTGCAGCAGCAGCGGCAGCGCCAGGAGAATCCATGCGATGATGATACGTGCCCGAAGCATGCGCGGAGAAATCCCTGATAATCGACAGTAATAAGTCGGGTCAGTATACGAATTTGACAGGAAAAACCAAGTTTTTCTCGTTCATTATTATGGAGATACGGGACTAACTTAAGACGTTACAGGATTACCGGTGAGGCCTGGCAGTTGGCTCAGTAAATTTGTACCACGCTCGCTAAGCCCGGCAAGCCTGGCGACACGGCCTGTTGCGGCGTAGCCAAGCTGCACCCGCAGATCGGCCTCATCCGTCAGGAATGGCACACGCTCTGGCCACTCAATGAGCTTGAGGCCGCTGCTCAAATCCGACCAGCCGAGGAATTCAAGCTCGTCCGCAGACGCTATTCGATATAAATCAATATGATAGACATCGCCACGCGAGAATTGATACGGTTCAACCAGCGTATAGGTTGGGCTCGGCACCCGACCCTGGTGCCCGAGCGCATGCAACATGGCTCGTGCCAGCGTTGACTTGCCGGCACCCAGATCACCCTGCAGCAAGATGCTCCAGCCAGCGAAATCCTCGGGTAATGCGGCAGCAATGGCAATGCCGAGGTCGTCTGTCGCCTGTTCGTCTGCCAGTTCCAGGCGGCGAATCAAGGGTTTACGCAAGTCCGCAATTCCTCGCATAAATCGCTGGCCAGCATGCCCCGCTCGCCCGCAAGCGCCGCAGCATCGCCAGCGCGCGCATGTATCTCAACACCCAGCGCTGCCGCTTCCACCTGCGTGAGTCCCTGCGCCCACATGGCCGCGATGATTCCGGTCAGCACGTCACCCATGCCGGCCGCCGCCATGCCGGGATTGCCGCCCGTACACAGCCAGGCCGGATCATTGCCGGCCGATATCAATGTGCCCGCGCCCTTGAGGACCACACTCCCTCCGTAGCGAGCCTCAAGTTGTTTGAGCGCCAGCCTTCGATCCGCCTGGATTGCGGCACTGGTTTCCCCCAGCAGACGCGCCGCCTCGCCCGGGTGTGGTGTCAGAATCCAGTCCTCTCGACGCTGCTCGCGCTCAGCAAGCAGATTCAAGGCATCGGCGTCGAGCACCAGCGACAAGGGCCGATCGACCACTGCCTCGAACAATTCAATGGCCCAATCGCTCTGTCCCAGCCCGGGACCCAACGCAACAATGCTTGTTTCCGTGAGCAGCCGATCAAGGTCCTGTGCGTTTTCGACAGCATGGCACATGAGTTCCGGCCTGCCCGATGCCATGCTCGCGGCGTGTGACGGGTGTGTGGCGATACTGACGCAACCCGCGCCCGCGCGTAATGCGGCTTCTCCCGCCAAACGCACGGCGCCCGGCATGCCCGGTCCTCCGCCGATCAATACGACGTGGCCAAAATCACCCTTGTGAGCCTCCCGCGCACGCCGCGGCAGGGCGTGCCGCAACATCGTCGAATTGATGCGGCACAGATCGGCAGCAATACCCGCTCGACACTCCGCGGGAATGTCCAGGTCCGCGAAGCACAGATCACCCACATAATGCGGGCCCTCGCCCAGGAATAGTCCAGCCTTCAAGCCGACAAAGGTTACTGTCAGGCTGGCTCGCACCGCAACTCCCATCACCGCGCCCGATTCCCCGTTGATGCCGGTCGGAATATCCAGTGCACATACCGGCGCTGCGTGTTCGTTTATCGCCCTGACGGCGTCCGCAAAATCTCCTTCAACCGCACGCATGAGCCCGCTGCCCAACAGGCTGTCAACCAGCAGATCAGCCTCGCTATCGAGCTCACCCTGCCACAACGCCAGGTGTCCGCCCGAGGCAAAAAAATCGTCATACGCGGTCATCGCATCGCCCGTCAGCGAATCCGCTGCAACAAGAGACAACACCGATACTGCAATCCCCTTGTCCGCAGCGATCCGCGCGAGAACATAGCCATCACCCGCGTTATTGCCGCCGCCGCAAATAATTTGCCAGCGGCGTGCCGCGGGGAATCTTGCCAGTATTTCCGTCAATGCTGCATGCGCAGCGCGCGTCATCAAGGCATAGCCGCTGGTACCGGCATCTATCGCGGCACGGTCAAGCGCCCGGACGCTCGCAACGGAATAGATTTCCCGCGGCAGGTCACTGACAGGGTCTTTTCTCATCGGGCCGATTATACTGCCACGACGCATGAATGATGAAATTGAAAACCCTGACCTGAATCCATCCGCCCTGGCCGGTCGTATACGAGGCTGGGGTGCGGAACTGGGCTTCCAGCAAGTCGGTTTCAGTGATATCGACCTGCATCAGGCCGAAGAGCGCCTGGCACAGTGGCTGCAGAAAAAATTTCACGGTGACATGCACTACATGCAGCGGCACGGCCTGAAGCGCAGTCGGCCTGACTTGCTCGTGCCCGGCACGATCAGTGTCATTTCAGTGCGCATGGACTACTTGCCGGAAGACCAGAACGCGGCGAAAGCATTACTCGATCATCCGAGCAAAGCGTACATCTCCCGCTACGCCTTGGGACGCGACTATCACAAAGTCCTGCGTTCGCGACTCAAGAAACTGGCCGCACAGATTGAACAGCATGTACAACCGCTCGGCTTCCGCGTATTTGTGGACAGCGCACCGGTACTCGAGAAACCGCTGGCCGAGAAAGCCGGACTTGGCTGGATCGGCAAGCACACAATCCTGATCAACAAAGAGGCAGGATCGTGGTTTTTTCTGGGTGAGCTGTATACCGACCTCGCACTGCCGCCGGATGAGCCGTCCTCATCTCACTGCGGCAGTTGCAACGCCTGCCTTGAAGTATGCCCAACAAACGCCATCATCGCGCCTTACCAGCTGGATGCGCGACGCTGCATTTCCTATCTGACCATTGAACTCAAAGGATCGATACCGCCGCCGCTGCGGCCATTGATCGGCAACCGCATATACGGATGTGATGACTGCCAGATTTTTTGCCCGTGGAACAAGTTTGCGCAACAAAGCGACGAAGGAGATTTCGCACCCCGACACAAACTCGACTCACCGGAGCTAACTGAATTATTTCGCTGGGATGAAGATACCTGGATGCAAAAGACCGCTGGCAGTGCCATGCGGCGCATTGGATACGAACAATGGCTGCGCAACATTGCTGTCGGGCTGGGCAATGCAGAAACCACCCCGGATGTCATTCGTGCTTTGCAGGAGCGGAGCAACGAGGCATCAGCACTGGTGCGCGAGCATGTCCAGTGGGCCTTGCAACAACACCAGACAAATCAATGATTGGCAGGAGACGACCATGTTTACGTCGCAAGCAACGCTGCATCGGGTAGCGTATGACGGCAGCTTTCGCATCGCGAAATCCAGCAACAAACCGCCCAAGGGAAAAGCGATCGGTTCAAAACGCCGGCTCAAAGCCGCCGTCAGGCAACTAGATGAACTGCAGCAACGGCTTGCCGCCAGCGACCGGCATTCACTCCTGCTGGTTTTTCAGGCCATGGATGCCGCGGGAAAGGACAGTACAATTCGCGCTGTGATGCAGGGCATCAATCCGGCCGGATGTCAGGTATACAACTTCAAGAAACCAACCAGCAATGAACTCGAGCATGACTTTCTATGGCGCACCAGTTTGCGCATGCCCGAGCGTGGACGCATCGGCATCTTCAACCGCAGTCACTATGAGGAGGTCCTGATCGTGCGGGTGCACCCCGAGATTCTGCGGAATCAGAAATTGCCGGCGGATTCGATAAGCGATTCGATCTGGACCGAGCGACTTGAATCCATCTGTGATCAGGAAAAACACCTGGCACGTAACGGCACCGTGATTCTTAAATTCTGGTTGAACGTTTCACACGCAGAACAAAAGCGCCGTTTCTTGCGCCGGCTGGACAAACCGGAAAAGAACTGGAAGTTTGCGCCTGATGATGTAGCAGAACGTGCTCACTGGGACACATACATGCAGGCCTACGAAGAGGCCTTGAACGCAACCTCCAAACCCTGGGCGCCCTGGTACGCGATCCCTGCCGACGACAAGCCGTACATGAGAGCAATCGTCGCCGAGACCATCACTGCGGGGCTCAGCGGTCTCGGTCTCGAATATCCAGCTCCTTCCGACAAGAACAGGCAAGCCTTTGCGGCGGCCCGTGCAAGCCTTATGGATGCAGACGGTTAAATTTACAGCAGTCTGCCCCGGCAGACCCTAAACCCGCAAATGTGACGTAATTCTTGTCAAGACCGGATCAGGATCACTGTTCTCGGCACCGAATTGCCGCAAAATCATCAAAATATCGACGAATCAGTACACTTGGCATGCTGCCGTCTATGACGCCCATATTGTCGGCAGGCCGAATTTTTCAGGGAACGATGCAGTGCCGCAAGCAGCAGGACTTACAAACTCCGATTATCAGCGATCCTTGCTTTCAGGGCTGGACCTCTTTCACGATGTCCACCCGGATGATATTCAGGCCTTGCTGCAGGAGTGTGAGCGGCGCGACCTCATCACCGGTGAAGTCCTGCTGTCACCCGATGTACCCAATGAATACATCTTCATCATATTATCGGGCGCCCTGAATATCCACGTCGGATCGCCCGATGCACCGATACTGGCAACCATGGAAATCGGCGAGTGTGCCGGCGAAATGTCCATCATCGAGGATCGCGACCCATCTGCCTACGTCATTGCGGCAGAATCGACCCACGTACTCGTCATACATCAATCCATTCTTTGGGAAATGGTCAACGTTTCACACCAGTTTTCGAAGAACCTGCTGATCGTGCTTTCTGAAAGAGTTCGCAGCCACAACCACTATATCGCCGAGAGCTTCGGCAATTTACAACGCTTTGAACGCAACGCAACGACCGATGCGTTGACCGGCCTTGGCAATCGACACGCGATGGATGAATCCTTTCCTCGAGAAATCAGTCGATGCCAGCAGGACGAAAAACCGATTTCCCTGATAATGATCGACGTTGATCAATTCAAATCGTTCAACGACAAATTCGGCCATGTGGCAGGTGATCGGGCCCTGTCTGCTGTTGCAAAAGTTTTGCAGAATCAATTCCGGCAGCGCGATCTCCTGGTTCGCTATGGAGGAGATGAATTCGCCGTACTCCTGCCTGGCGTCGCCGAAGTCGAGGCACTCGCGATCGCAGATCGCGTCCGCATCGCCGTTTCCGGCAGCACCGAAACGAGCAGCGACTCGTTGATTCAGGTACCGGTCAATATATCACTGGGCGTTGCGCAGCTCGCCGAAAACAGCGATGGCGAATCTCTTCTGCGCGCTGCAGACAAAGCGCTTTATCGCGCCAAGAATGCGGGCCGGAACGCAGTATCCAAATAGCCCCTTTCCGGGGCCACTGCAGGATCAGGCGAGAGCCACCGCTGCTGTGGGATTGAAGAAATGTCGTCCGCTTGTCGTCCGGCAAACCTGCTCGAACAGCTGTGCATAATCGGCATTGTTGTACACCGGATCGATGGACGATGCGTTGACAATCAGCAGGGGCGCTTCGTCGTAGTTGTGATAGTAACGCGCGTACGCTTCTGTGATTTTTTCAAGATAATGACGCTCGATAAATCGCTCATACGGAATTGCACGTTGCACAATTCGCTGCAGCAACACATCCACAGATGCCTGTAAATAAATCACGAGATCCGGCACCGGGGGGTCGATATTCATCTTCGCGTGCATCTGTTCGTAGAGCGCGAGTTCTTCCCGATCCAGGCTGACCTCCGCATACAAGCGGTCTTTACTGATATGAAAATTTGCGACGCGCACTGGCGAAAATAAATCGGACTGCCGTAAGTCTTCGAGTTGCTTCGCTCGCTGGAACAGGAAATAAAGTTGCGCCGGCAACGCCCCGCTGCCGCCTGATTTATAGAACCGCTCCAGGAAGGGATTGTCGGATATCTGCTCCAGAATAGCCTCTCCCGACAAACTTGCTGCAAGGCGGCGCGTCAGGCTGGTCTTGCCCACGCCGATAGGACCTTCAACCACAATAAATCGAGGTTCTTCGTTCCGCGACGGCGGATATTCTACAGGCATATCAAGTTCATTGTGCTAACTTTTCGATTGCGGGATTCGATGTGCCGATTTTCCGGGCAAGGGTGGCCACGTCTGTTAATTCCGGAATAACAACGTCCGACGCAATTTCTGCGAACGGCAACAATACGAAATTTCTCAATGCAATACCCGGGTGTGGCAACGTTAGTCCCGGCTCGTCAATAACTGAACTGCCGTGCATCAACAGATCCAGATCCAGCGTTCGCGGGCCCCAGTGTTCACCATCACGTACGCGCCCTTGGTCCTGCTCGATTCCCTGCAGCTTTGCGAGCAGAGTGCGCGGGTCGAGCACGGTCTGGACAGCGACCACGGCATTGATGAAATCGGCTTGATCGACTTGTCCCATCGGCTCTGATCGATACAACGAGGATTTTGCCACCAGGAAACATCCCTCCATCTGTGCTATCGCGGAGATCGCCTGCTCGACCTGTTCCCTGGGAGATTCCAGATTGCTGCCAACACCAACATAGGCAGCCCAGCCATGTGATTGTTGCGTCGTCATGACGGTGGCGCCGTCCGGGCACGTCTTCTTCTGGGTCTGCGCCTTTTTTTCGTTGCCGCCCCGGCCGTGCCAAGTTGGAAACTCTGCAGCCTTTGCTCGGCATTTTGTTCCTGCACGTCCGTCCAGAATTTCGCCGTTGCCTTGTCTACCTCACCAACCTCGGAACGCAACACCATGAAATCGTACGCGGCCCTGAATCGCCGATGTTCCAGCAGATTCAGTCCTTTCCGGCCCTGCATCACCTCAAAACGCGGCTGCATTGCAAGCATTTCACGCATTGGCCCCGTAAATCGCTTGGGAATCGAAATACGCGATTGGTGCTGCCCCGATATTTCCCAGGCAGCCAGCGCGAGCGATTGCGCTGTCGACATCTTCTCCCGTGAACGCAAAACGGCAGCCGCTTCTTGCACCGGAGCCCAGAAAAACACGCCAAGCAAGAACATGGGCGTCACGGACTTGCCACGCGCAATCCGCCGGTCCGTGCTTGTCAAAGCGGATTTTACGAAACGCGCAAATGAATCATCGCGATCCAGCGCCGCACTGGTCTGCGGAAACAGTTGCTCAAACAATTTGTATTCGCGCAGCAGGTCGAGTGTCTTCTCGGCGAACCCCGCCTGAAACATCTTCAGGAATTCATCAAACAACCGCGCCGGAGGCACATTCGTCAAGAGGCCGGCCAATTCATGCATCGCTTCACTAACGGTCTTGTCAATTGAAAAGTTCAGCTTGGCCGCAAAACGAACAGCGCGCAGCATGCGCACCGGGTCCTCCCGCAATCGCTTGGCCGGATCGCCGATCAGTACAAGTCGGCGTCGCTCAATGTCCTTGACGCCATCGGTATAGTCCCAAATGCTGAAATCAGCAATATTGTAATAGAGTGCATTGCAGGTAAAGTCACGCCGCCACACATCCTCATCAATCGTGCCGTAGACGTTGTCACGAAGAATACGTCCGTGATGATCCTGCACCGAGTCCGCGTGATTTTCATCCGCATCAACCGATGCCCGAAACGTGGCGACTTCAATCACCTCGCGCCCGAAACGAACGTGTGCCAGTCGAAACCGGCGACCGATCAGGCGGCAATTGCCAAACAACGCCCGAACCTCTTCAGGATGTGCATTGGTCGCGACATCGAAGTCTTTCGGATGCAGATTCAAAATGGCATCACGCACGCAGCCGCCCACCAGAAACGCCTGGAATCCGGATTTATGCAGCCTGTACAGCACCTTGAGCGCATTTTTCGAAATATCTGCCCGGGAGACCGTATGTGACGGCCGGGCAATAATCTCGGGCTCTTTCTTGTTTTTCGTCCCGCTTTTTTTCAATGGATATTCCGCTTGAGGATTTGATTCGCGGCCGTATAATAGCAGCCCCCGCACCACGGGGTCAGGTCATCTGGCCTACCGTGCTCCCTTCGTCTAGTGGTTTAGGACGCCGCCCTCTCACGGCGGTAACAGGGGTTCAAATCCCCTAGGGAGTACCATATTTATCATTGACTTATCATTACTTGAGCGAGGCGAATGCCGAACTTAGGTAATGGTTAGTTAATTTGCCATGCAAAAATTGCGCTTTATTTGAGCTAATAGGCAAGCCAGGTCGAGCGTCCCGCCATAATCCGCTCATCAAGAAAATCTCGCTAGACAAGGTCGGCCGACCCCGCATCGGGTGGCATGGATTCCTCCGGTAATTTAGGTATTGTAATGTCGTTGCATGGCATTCTGTGAGCATCGGCCGAATGTTGATTTTGACTACTGTGGGAAATTGACTTAGCTATGCAGAAATGAATTGCATCCGGAGGGGTACGGGGGGCAAATATTCGTCTTGCGAATACTGTCATGAGGGAGCTTGTCACACCGCCACAAATCAAAAGAGGCTTTTTCTGAAAGTTTTCTGAAAAATAAAAGGACTTTGCTCGATCTTTGGTTCTCATCTCTGAGCGTCCGCTTTTTTCAATAGCGGGCGTTCATATCGTCAAAAAGACAGCAAATTGAAGGGCTGCAAACGGCCACAAGCGGCCGTTCCGATCAGCAGCAATCGGAAGCGCAGCCTATAGAACTCCATAGACAAGGAATGCTCCGAAGGCTAGGCCGAACAGTAACCACAGTCTGATTATTGACGCAGAAAACCGCTCAGACCACCACGCGATAAACCTGCGAAGGCGCTGCCGACCCGCAACTGCCAAGGCTACTGCAGCGACAATGGCAATCCAACCTAACGGCTGAAAGACGATTGGGAATGAGGAGGCTGGCGCGACACCGATCAGCGCTGCTCCCAAGACCAACCTCGAAATAACCGCGATGTATATCCCCCAGCGCTGGTCCATCGTCGACGTTACCAACGTCATGAGCTTGTCCGGCGCAAAAATCCCCCGCCCGGCGCCCACGAATATGGTGACCCCAAATACCAAAACAACGATCTGCGAAATGAAGATAACCATTTTTGGTGTCCTCCGGATTGTGCGTTTTTGGAGCCGCTTACTACCGTTGACGACTCTGCTGCGTAATTGGCCGCTATGGGTCACAAGCGGCCTGTCGGGGGCGAATTAGTATTCAAGCCGCCGCCGGGAGCTGATACAAACCACGGCAGCGCTTTTGCCACCGATAATCGTCCAAGCGAGCGATCTTACGGTTCGTATTTCCGGATTTTTCGTCAGG
>JADFNG010000043.1 GCA_022563505.1 Pseudomonadota bacterium
GTGCGGTATGGGCTTTTCTGTTTTGCAAATAGAGGACATTCGCCATGACATCATCGAGTGCGGCATAAATGATGCCGCCGTGCACCGTATTACGGTAGCCAACGTGATTTTCACCCGGCGTGAATGTACCAGTGCAGCGTCCGTCCGCGTCGATTGAATACCGTATCTGCAGGCCGATCGGATTGTCCGGGCCGCAAGCGAAACATCGCGTCGCCGCTTCAATCGTATCGTTGTCACTCACCCGGGTTCTCTCTCGGCGCGTTTCGGCACGCGAAGCGTGTAGCCCGCGTGCGTTTTTTTCAGATCAAAGTTATCCATACAGCCCGAATCGTAACCGTTCGGTTTTGCTTATGGAACCTGTTGACCGATCACTATGCCGAGATTACGCGTGGTTCCGGTGTCAATTATCCGGTTGCCGAACCAGTCGCCCGGTTGTGCAATGGGCTGTCCGGACATCGATGCCCTCACAATAATTTCAAGCGTTGTGAATTGGCTGAGCGCGCGTCCCGGGAGCATGGAATCGGCATCGCTCAAAACAGCCGTAAACGGCAATTCGGATGCCAGCTTGCGTATGACTGCGATCGGTGGCGCGGGTTGAGCGGGGTCTCTTGCGATGATAAATACAGTTGCCCCGGGGTCAACAGCCTGGCGGGCAGCCTCGCCGAGGGTAATGTCTACCGTGATTTCCACGCCATCCACGGCTTCGCCTGGCGGCGCGGGCGCCGCTACTTCGGTGCCACGCCATTCCGCAATTCTCTGCCGCAAGATCCCTTCAATTTCGACGGCCGGCGATGATGCAAGCAATGTTTCCCAGCGATCAGCGGCGAGCAGAGGGTCGCCGCGTTCGATCGCTGCCAGGCCGCCGTAAAACAGTGCTTTCGGGTTGCGAGGTGTTATCGCCAGCGCATTTTCGAACAGCTCTGAGGCCCTGCCGCGCAGCGCATTGTTGTCGTTCAACATCATGGCTTCGCCGAGATCAGCGAGTGTCTGAGCGTCGCTGTACTGCTCCAATTCGACCGCACGTTCGTAAGCCGCAATGGCCTGCGGGTATCTCTTGAACTGGCCATAGGATCGAGCCAGCATTTTCCAGCCGCTCAGATCGTCCGGATCCGCTTCAAGTCGGCTCGCAAGTGCCTGCACCATTTCCTCGACGCTGTTATTTTCAGTAATAGCGGTACGCGCATCCGGTTGACCGATCTGGGAATAGAGGGCCGCGGATACTGTAATCACGGCAACGATTGCCAGTGCGGAACGAACGCTCAGGCGATGCTCTTCCCGATACAGCGGCCAGGCAACGACCAGCGCAGCGACCAGCAACATGAAACCAAATGCGGCCCAGAGCATCGATCAAGCACTCGCCTGTTCATTGTCATCATCGATCGGCATCGCCATGCGACTGCGCAACACGCGGACGACCACGACAAGACCGAAGCCAATGAGCAGGAATGGTGCCACCCACAGGATAAGCGTCTTGCCGCGCATCGGCGGACGGTACAAGACGAAATCTCCGTAACGCGTCACCAGGAACTCCGATATATCGGCGTCCGACTTGCCTTCACTGAGCAGCCTGCGAATTTCACGACGCAAATCCGAGGCAAGGAAAACATTGGAATCCCTGATGGACTGGTTCTGGCAGACGAGGCAGCGAACTTCCGAAATGATTCGTTCATAGCGCGCCTGCATCTCGGCGTCATCGAATGCCTGGCCCGTGTCGATTGCATGGCCTGGCCCTGCCAGGCCTGTGAGGAAAAGCACCAGAAAAAGACGTTTCATCCGCCGCCAACCTCGGCAGCCCGGATTCTTGGCAAGAACTCTTCCTGCCAGACTTGCTCCGTCATCGGACTGATATATTTGAAAAGCACCGTGCCATCGGCGCCGATCAGGAACGTTTCGGGTGCACCGTAAACGCCCCAATCGATCCCAACCCTGCCATCCTGATCGTAAGCCGTCACAAAATACGGATCACCGAGTTGCTTCAGCCAGTTCAGGGCCGGCTTGCGCTGGTCGCGCCAATTGAGCCCGAAAATCGGAATATCTCCACGCCCCGCCAGTTCCATAAGGTAAGCATGTTCCGTGCGGCAGGCAGCACACCAGGTCGCCCATACATTGACCAGAGCCACCTTACCGTTGTAGTTGTCGCTGCCGACGGTCACATTCGCATCCTGCAGCGACGGCAAAGCAAACGTCGGTGCCGGTGCGCTGATCAGCGGTGATGGCAGCTCTGATTTGTTGCGTCCCAGTCCAATGATGAAGATCGGGATCATGATCGCGAACACGAGGATGGGCAGCAGGAAACGAGACATCATGCGGCCTCCCCTTCAGCCACCGGCGCTGTCTGAGTGTCTTTTTCTTTGACCGTCATGCGATAACGACGGTCACTTGCGGCAACGATGCCACCGAACGCCATAATCAGGCAGCCCAGCCAGATGAAGCGAATCATGGGCTTGTATTGCAAACGGACGCTCCAGGCATCGTCGCCGAGGGATTCTCCCAGCGCGACAAACAGGTCACGGTTCCAGCCGGCAAGAATGCCCGCCTCGGTCATCGGACTTTGCTGCACCATATACGTGCGTTCCTGCGGTCGAAGTTGCGCGATGAACTGTCCATTCCTGCTCACGTCAATTTCACCTTCAACGGCGCGGTAATTCGGGCCGTCGATGTTCCTCAGGTTACGCAGCTCAAATTCATAGCCGGCGACCGATACGGGTTCGCCCGGCACCATGCGATGATCTGTCTCGACGCTGAAAGCCGAGACGATGGTGACACCGAAGATAAAAAATGCAACGCCGAAGTGAGCGATCGACATGCCGAACATGGCCCGTGTTATCGGCGCTGTGCCGGGTTTGCGACGCACTGATCGTATGACTGGAAGCGCCGCAGTTATTGCGACCCAAACAGCAGCAATCGAACCCACGGTGACAAGAACGCCGAAGCGCCCGTAGACAAACGCCGGAATGGCGCCTCCCACGACCAGAGCGATGATGCCTGGAATACGCAGTTGCCGCAGCAATGGCTCGAAAGCCTGCTGTCGCCAGGCGGTGTGCAGGCCGACACCCATGAGCAAGACCAGCGGCACCATCGGGATGGCGAACGCGATGCCGAACCATGGCGGGCCAATCGAAATCTTGCCCATCCCCAGGACTTCCATGATCAGTGGTGACAGTGTCCCAAGCAAGATTAATGTTGCCGCAATGACGAGCAACACATTGTTCAGCAGTAAGAATGTCTCCCTGGATACGGGGCGGAAGCCCGCCGTGGAATCGAGAGCGGGCGCCCGCCAGGCATACAATGCCAATGCGCCGCCGATGACGATCCCCAGGAAGGCCAAAATGAAGATACCTCGCGCCGGATCCGTTGCGAATGCATGGACCGACACGAGAATACCTGAGCGCACCAGGAACGTCCCCAGCAAACTGAGCGAGAATGCCGAGATGGCCAGCAATAGGGTCCAGCTCTTGAACAAGCCGCGCTTCTCGGTGACCGCCAGCGAATGAATCAGGGCAGTACCCACAAGCCACGGCATGAATGAGGCATTTTCGACCGGATCCCAGAACCACCAGCCACCCCAGCCGAGTTCGTAATAAGCCCACCAACTTCCCAGGCCGATACCGACCGTCAGGAATGCCCATGCCCAGGTGGTCCAGGGACGCGTCCAGCGTGCCCAACTCTGATCGAGATTGCCGGTCAGCATGGCCGCAATTGCAAATGCGAATGCGACGGAGAAGCCGACATACCCTGTATAGAGAATCGGCGGATGAATGGCCAAGCCGAAATCCTGCAACAGCGGATTCAAATCCGCGCCGTCCGCCGGCGCGGGGATCAATCGCTCGAAGGGATTCGACGTCAGCAGCGTGAACAGCAGTATGCCGACGCTCAGCAGGCCGAGTACGCCAATGACCCGTGCGGCAAATTCCGGGGGCAGATGATGACTGTATCGGCCGACTGACACGGTCCACAAGCCGGCCAGCAAGACCCACAACAGCAACGACCCTTCATGCGCGCCCCATACGGCCGAAAATTTGTAGATATCGGGTAAGGCAAGTTGCGAATGATTGGCAACGTACAGGACCGAGAAATCGCTTTGCAGAAAAGACCATGCAAGGCACGCGAATGATATCGCCACAAAAAAGAGCTGACCCAGAGCAGCCGGTCGTGCGACGTCCATCAACGCTTTGTCGCCGCGATACGCACCCACCAGTGGCAATATGCCCTGACAAAGCGCCAGCGACAAAGCCAGTATTAATGCGAAGTGGCCGATTTCAGGAATCACTACTCTTCCACCACGGTAGCGGCCGCTTTATCCGCAGCGTGTTTCGCCAGGGAATCGGCAACCTCGGGAGGCATGTAGTTCTCGTCATGCTTCGCGAGGACGGTGTCGGCCTCAAATTGACCGTCTTCATTCAAACTGCCGTGCGCGATAACTCCCTGCCCTTCCCGAAAAAGATCGGGGAGAATGCCGCTGAAAAAAATGTCCAGGGAGTTTTTCGTATCCGTGACCGTGAACTTGACTTGCATTTGACCGGATTCACGCACGATGCTGCCAGGAACAACGAGACCACCGACGCGGAAAGTGCGATTGTCGGGGACTTTGCCTTCCACGACGTCGGAAATTTCGACGTAGAACATCATGTTTTCCTCAAATGCACGCAACGTAAACGCGACGGCAAGCACGACGCCGAGTGCGGCGAGGCCGACGGCAAGCATGCGTTGTTGTCTAGGTTTCATAGCAGCCCTCCGGGGCTCTGAAATTCAATCGGGCTTGCGGAGCTTGGTTCATGTGGCCGAGTCCATGGCCTTGAGGCGAGATTCAATTTGCTGATACATTTTTCGATGCCGGGATCGTGCCTGCACGACACAGGCGATCATCACGATAAACATCAGCCCGAAAGAGCTCCATACGTAGGCACCGTACTTGCCCATGGCGAGCATCTCCATCATGCCGATTCTCCGAGTATCAGGTTGCGCACCCACCGCGACCGTCGTTCACGATGCAAAACTTCGGCGCGCACGCGCGCGAGCAGCAACGCGCCGAAAAATAATGTAAACCCCAGAATCATGCCGAGCAGCGGGTAAAGCATCGCGGTTTCGATTGCGGGTCCTCCTTCTCTGACCAGTGTCGGTCCCTGGTGCAGCGAGCTCCACCATTCCACGGAAAAATGAATAATGGGTACGTTAACCGCGCCGACCAGGATCAACACGGCACTGGCCTTGTCCGCTTTGCTGGTTTCGTCGATGGCCGCACGCAATGACATGTAACCGAAGTAAAGAAACAGCATGATCAGTTCCGAGGTCAATCGCGGATCGCCCCATTCCCACCACGTTCCCCACATCGGGCGCCCCCAAATGGATCCGGTGGCCAGTGCAAGGAAGGTAAACCAGGCTCCCAGTGGTGCCGCTGCAGCGGCCACCGCGTGAGCGAGCTTCATACGCCAGATCAAGCCGATGCCGGCCGAGATTGCCATGATGCTGTACGCCATCATCGACAGGTAAGCCGCCGGGACATGCACATAAATGATGCGGAACGCATCTCCCTGCTGATAGTCCGCCGGGGCATAGAACAGCCCGGCTATTGTGCCATAGGCAATCAGCAGCAAGCCGCTGACATAGAACCACGGTATCATTTTCGCGGCCAGGCCATAGAAATGCGGTGGCGATGCCAGTTTGTGTAGAAATATCCACATGTGCCTAAACATTACTCGTTGCTGATTTTCAATGCCGCAGCCGCTGCAAACGGCGCGAAACTCAACGCCAGCATGCAATAGGCTGCAAGAAAGTATACGCCTGCTGATACAGCGTCATCCGCCGCGGCCAACGCGACGGTTCGGGCCCCGAATATCAGGACCGGCATCGCAAGCGGCAGTACCAACAAGCTCAACAGGGCGTTGCCCCTGCTGAGTCCGACGGTCAACGCAGCGCCAACCGATCCCAGCAAACTCAAACTGATTGTCCCAAGCGTCAGCGTTACCACCATGACCCCGATTGTCTCAGTTGGCATCTGGTAGGTGATCGCAATCAGCGGCGAGACTAGCACAAGCGGGAACCCGCTGACTAACCAGTGCGCCACGGTTTTACCGAGCGCTATAAGGGGTAATGGTTGCGGGCTCAGAATGAGTTGATCGAGGCTGCCGTCCTCGAGATCGCTGAGGTACATACTGTTCAGTGACAGGAGGACAGACAGGAGCGCAGCAACCCATACAACACCGGGCCCCAGAAGTTTCAATTGGTCTCCCGCCGGGCCAATCGCCAACGGGAAAAGCGTGCTGACCATGGCAAAGAAAAAGAGTGGATTGAGCATGTCGCCCGGTCGCTTGTACGCGAGCAACAAGTCACGTTTGACAACGGCAGCGAAACCCTGCCACAGGGTTGGATTGGCTGGCTCCGTCACTGCAGTACGATCCGCTGCATGTCCGAATTGAGCCCAACAGCCTGATGGGATGCCAGCATGCAGGCGCCGCCGCCTTGCAGGTGTTCTGTGATGAGATTGACGACCAGGTCCTGCCCGGCCGTATCAAGGTTCGTCAAAGGTTCATCCATTAACCAGAGTTGCGCGTTGGCAAGCAGCATACGTGCCAGGCCCACGCGTCGTTGCTGACCCGCTGACAACGCGCGAAACGGTAACTGTGTCAGCGATGTGAGCCCCAGTTTGTCGAGGACTGCGCTGAGACGTCCCATCGATGTGCTGCGCAACCCCGACTCAAACCGCAGATTCTCCAGCAAAGTAAGATCACTCTTAAAACCGACGCTATGAGCAAACCACGCCATTTCGCCGTGGAACGCCTGTCGGTGTGCGAGGGTCGAAAAGCCACGCCAGCGAATTTCACCCTCCTCAAGATCCAGCAGGCCCGCAACCGCCCGCAAAAGGGTGGTCTTGCCACTGCCATTGGCTCCTTGAATCAACAGGGATTCGCCCGCATTTAGCGCAAAACTGAGATTGTGAAAGAGGCAACGCTCGCCGCGAAATACGGTGAGATTTTTTGCGGACAGTAGTTCAGTCAATGTCTTGGCACTCCCTGCCTGCAATACGCGCGGAAATGGAATTGACTTCGCGCTTCAATTTCTCTTTTTTATTCAACAGGATATCGATTATGTCAAATGTTGTTTCTTCGGAATAGCGCGTGTTCGCTTGATCCCAAAGGGATCAGGGAACAGCCATTTGCAAGATAAACACGTCAATCGTAAACTGATCGGCCGGTTACACAAAAACGACGAGAACACCAAGAAAAGTAACTGTAACAGAATGACAATTTTCAACTAACACCAAGACCACATATATGGATCTAGGCGCCGCTGGCTTGCACGAGCAACCTTTCCTTACGCACGGGAAGCCGCTCGTGTTTGTGCACTATGCAGGACAGCATGCCGCGCTGGATTTTCTGAACTCGACTTACGAACACAATCAGGGACTTGGTCTCTTTCTCGGGCCATCTTTGTCCGGTAAGACGACCATTCTGCGGCAATTCGTCAATTCCCTGGACCCTGAGGTCGCCGTCGCCATGGTGGATGGTGCGGGATTGAATACGACGGCATTGCTGGAGGCCGTACTCGGGCAGTTTGGTTACCGCCTCGACTACAACTGCGTCAATGAACTGATCAACATGCTGAAGGTGTTCACCATGCAGCAAGCGGCTTCGGGCCGGCCGCCTTTGCTGATAATTGAACACACACACACCATGAATCCCAGTGCCTTGAGGGTACTTTGTGAACTGGCGAGCACCAAGGTTCGCCACACGGGCGCGTTGCGCATGATTTTTTCCAGTGATCGTTCGATGCAGTCGATCATTGAGGCTCCTGCCATGGAATGCATCGCCAGTCGGTTGACGGGCGAATATTATCTCCAGCCCCTGATGCGCTCCGAAACCATGGAATATTTATACGCGAAACTGGAGGCGGGTGGTTCATATGATCCGTCGCGAATCATGCCGCGCGCAGTATGTGACGAGCTGCACGCAGCTTCAGGCGGGTGGCCCGGCATCGTCGATCGCCTGGCACTGCTGGCGCTGGCCAAAGCGGCAGATTGCCCTGTCCTGGAAGAACACATTGAGCATCCGGCAATTACGGATGAAACCGGTGCGATCCGCCTGCAACTGTTGGACGAAGAAACGCATCCTGATGACCAGGCAGGGGCAGCAGAGAATAAATCGCCGCGGCTCTACCTCAGCCTCAATGGCAAGACGATCGGGGAATTAACGCTTGATAAACAACGCGCACTTGTCGGGCGTTCAGAACACAACGACTTGTCGATCGACAGCCGGTTCATCAGCCGGCACCACGCGATGTTCATCCGACATGGCACTGCGACTTACCTGATGGATTTGAACAGCACCAACGGGACGTACGTCAACTCACGCAAGATTTCCAATCACGTCATGATGCATGACGACGTCATCTCACTGGGCAATCACAGCATCAAGTTCAAATATCCCACCGCGACTTACCGCAGTCAGACAGACGAAGCCGGGCTCGCGGATACGATCATCATGAAAAACCTGGATGATATGCGGCGCATGCTGGCGCTGGAAAATACGCATACGATGCCGCTGGACATGGATAAGTTAATGGCGTCAGGTGACAGCGACAACTAATCAGCTCGGGTTTTCCGCTTGGCAGTAGCGCTGTTGTCTGCTGCAGCGTCTTTCTCTTCGGCTTCGCCATAGAATTTTTCCTTGAAGTGCTTGCGACACATCGAGATGTAACGGTCATTGCCGCCGATTTCGACTTGCGACCCTTGCGTGACGGTATTGCCGTTCTCATCCAGGCGAATCACCATCGTTGCTTTCGATCCACAATGACAAATTGCCTTGAGCTCTTTCAAATTGTCAGACCAGGCAAGCAGATACTTGCTGCCCTCAAACGGCTCACCCTGGAAATCGGTGCGAATACCGTAAGCCAGCACCGGAATATCCAGTTCATCGCTGACCTGACCAAGCTGGAAGACCTGCTCTTTGGTCAAAAACTGCGCTTCATCTATCAACACACAATGCAGGGGATCCTCAGCGCAGCAAGTGCTGACAATCTCGAACAAATTATCGACATTTGAAAATGTTGTCGCCGCTGCCTCGAGACCGATCCGCGAGGTAACGCGCCCTACTCCATAACGGTCATCGAATTGCGGCGCCATCACCAGCGTATGCATGCCACGCTCGCGGTAGTTGTAACTCGATTGCAGCAGTGCAGTTGATTTGCCCGCGTTCATTGATGAGTAATAGAAATAGAGTTTGGCCATGGATGCCTGGTTTTGTGTAAAGTGTTTTGGAGTTCAGGCAGTCTCGCAAAATATGGCACATAAAACAAAAATCACTCATTATCGGCAAGCCAGGACCTGATAAACCGCATCAGTCGAGATATACTCGACCTGAGTCAGAAAACAAAAATACTGGCACAGCGGGGGAACAGCAATGGCAGAGAATGACGATCAAACGTCACGAGTCATTCAGGATGAATTCGAGCAGCTAATCGCGGCCTACTCCAACAGCGAAGGTTCGTGCGAGCGCGAGCGAATCAAGAAGGCTATGTGGGAACGCTTTGGCAGGACTGGCGTGACCTTTATTTCGGATATGGCTAATTTTTCCAGCACCTCCCGGTCGCTTGGTATCTGCCATTTCCTGAAAATGATTTACCGTACCCGGCATATTGTGGCACCCATTATCGAGGCCAATAATGGCCTGTTACTGAAATGTGACGCAGATAATTGCTACTCGTTTTTTGCGGATGCCAGTGATGCAATTCGCGCCAGTTTCGACATCAACACCGCATTGTTCCGTTCCAATCAGGAGCACAACATCGACGAGCACATCTATTTGTCAATCGGCATTGATTATGGTGATCTGCTGCTGGTCGGACGGCATGATTTCTACGGTGACCCGGTCAACACAGCCTCGAAGCTGGGAGAGGACTTGGCAAAAAAGGGTGAAACCCTGGTTACTGAGCGGGCCCTGGCTCGCTCAACGTTCGAGATGTCGGACAACATTGAACGCATGGTCGCCCGCATCTCGGATATTGAAATCAGCTACGTTAGAATTCCAATGACTCAGGCGCGCAAGGGCGCCATTGCCTGACAGGGAAAATGTCGATGCAAAATAGCCGGCCACAGATCGAAATACATGCGCTTAACCAGATTCTCGAGGTGACGCGAAAACTCGCGGCCCCGTTTGACCTGGACACAATGCTCAGTGAGGTCGTCAATGCCGCTCGCAGTATTCTCGATGCAGAGCGCGGCACCGTTTTTCTGTATGACAAAGACACTGACCAGCTTGTCGTCAAGGTCGCTACAGAGCTCGGCACGATGCGTATTCCCGCCGACAAGGGAATTGTCGGTGAGTGCGCGCAGAAACGCATATTGATCAATGTGCCGGATTGTTATGCCGATAAGCGATTCAATCGCGCAATCGACAAGGAGACCGGCTACCGGTCACGCTGCATGCTGACCCTGCCCCTGATTGGTTATGAGGACTCGCTCGTCGGTGTACTACAAATACTTAACAAGAAAAACGGCGTATTCGATGATCAGGACGAGTATGTGGCGACGGCGCTGGCTGCCCAGGCAGCGGTGGTCTTGCACAGGGTCAAGATGACCGAGGCTATGATCGCCTCGGAAAAACTCGATCGTGAAATCACCATCGCGCGTGATGTTCAGATGGGTACCCTGCCCAAGAAAGTGCCGACCGTCGATGGTTACGACATCGCCGGCACATTCGCTCCTACCGATCAAACGGGCGGCGACTTGTATGATTTCATTTCAATCAGCGACAAACAGCTGTTTGTGTTGATGGGCGACGCGACGGGGCATGGCATCGGTCCCGCATTAAGTGCGACGCAGGTCAGAGCCATGTTGCGAGTCGCGCTGCGACTGGGCGCCGACCTCGATGAGGCGTTTACCCACATAAACGATCAGCTGGTCGAGGATCTGCCTGATGATCGGTTTGTTACCGCCTTTTTTGGCCAGTTGGATGGCACATCACACACGGTGCGTTTTCATTCCGGTGGGCAGGGCCCCATCATGCATTTCCACGCCGAAACTCGGCATTACGACTGGTATGAACCGTCGACCTACCCGCTCGGTTATATGAATCAGACAGATCTTAAAGAAGCCACCGTCATTAAGATGGCGCCGGGCGACATCCTCGGGCTGGTTTCCGACGGAATTTTTGAATACGAAAACGAGGCAAGCGTGCAGTTCGGCCAAACGGGACTGGCCAGGATCGTTGATGAGCACGCTGAAGGATCAATGGACGAGCTGGTCACGCAGATCATGCAGGCAACCTATCGCCATGGCGGCACGGTCTCGCAGGCAGATGATATGACGATCGTGCTGATTCGGCGCTTGCCCGCATAAATCGTTGCTGGCCACCGTGCCACTGGCCCGCCGCAATTGCCATTTTGGAGCGAAAAATACGCAATATGGTTGACTTGGCCTATTTTCTGCGGAGCATTCTTTTGCCAACAGGGAAAATCGCAGTGCAAAGGGATATAGTAAAGATGTGCGTTTGTGACACGGACGGGATAACGATGCCTGGGGAAGCTGAAAACGACCAATATCCGTACCACCTGGCGCTCGCAAGTGAAATCGCCTGATGCAAAAAAAATTTCCAAGAAGCTACGCTTCGCTTGAAAACATTTTTAAATTTACCGAGCGCTTCTTCGATGCAGAAAATATCGGAGAAGCGGTCCGGTTTCCAGTGCATTTCGTACTGGAGGAACTGTTTACCAATATGGTGAAGTACAACCCGGGGAACTCGAACGATATCATGCTGGACGTGAACAGGGTCCAGCAGAACGTGACCGTCAGTCTTACCGATTTCGACGTCGATTCGTTTGATGTCACGCAAGAACGCAATGTGGACGTCGAGTCTCCGCTGAAACAGCGCAAAGTTGGAGGCCTCGGCCTGCATCTGATACAGAAAATGGTGGATTCGCTGGAATACAACTATTCGGATCGAGAGAGCAACATAACTTTTACGAAAGGACTCGCCTGATAACATGTTTCAAATTGATTTCGGAAGCGACGGTCAGATCATTTGCAGTGGCCGACTGGATGCCGCGCAATGTGAAAAAGCACAATCCTTTTTGGATGCCGTGGACAACTCAAGAACGATCGACTTCTCGCAACTGGAATACATATCCAGCGCCGGTCTTGGCGTCTTGCTCAAGACACAGAAACGACTGGCCGAATCGGAGGCGGGCCTGAAAATAGTCAACGTTAACCATCATATTCACGATGTATTCCGCTACTCCGGCTTTACCGCTATTTTTGACATCGAAACACCGAATACTTAAGCATCGGAAAAACATCAGGAGCGTCAAAATGCGATCCTGCAAAATAATAACAACAACCACGTTGCCCTTCCCGGGATGGCACCTGATTGCCTGCCAGTTGGGCAATGATCGATATCGGCACAGCAAAACCAACTTTTTGCCAGCTCCCAAGTATGTATGAATAAGCCAGACGATACAGACCTGATTCAAAGATGCCAGAACGGTGACAGAAATGCGTTTGAGGTGCTGTTGGTCCGGTACGAGAAACCCATCTTCAATGCGGCATACAGAATGCTGGGCAACACAGAGGATGCGCAAGACATAACACAGACTGTATTTCTAAAGATTTATGAGCACCTGAATGATTACGATCCGAAATACCGTTTTTTTAGCTGGATTTACCGCATTGCGATCAATGAATCCATCAACTGCCTGAATAAGCAGAACCGAACTGAATCGCTGGCCAGGGAGCCAGCAACGGAAAGCAGCGGACCGGAAGAGGCGACCAGCGCAGGGCAGCAAAGTCAGCGAATCCAGTCCGCGTTAATGACCATCAAACAGGAATATCGAACAGTGATCATACTCAAACATTTCATGGAGTGTAATTACCTGGAAATCAGCCAGATTCTCGATATTTCCGAGAAGAAGGTGAAATCCCGACTCTATTCAGGTCGGCAATTACTTAAAGACGCTTTGCAGGATACTCGACGGGGCTAATGGCTATCGATCCGAAATTTTTTGATCTGATCAATGCCGAAATTGATGCGACAATCTCGGCGGAAGAGCGCGCCACACTTGACGAGTATCTGGCTGAAAGTGAGGCTGGCAGGGCTTTGCGTAACGAGTTGCACAGCTTGTGCAATGATCTCGATGCGGTGGATCCGGTTACGCCACCGCCACATTTGAAACATGTCATATTGCATTCACTCGATGCGAAAACACCGGTTTTGCCGGCTGCCGGGCGAAAAAAATCGGGCTACTGGTTCAACAGCTGGCTGGGCCTGACAACCGTTCGATATGCACTGTCGTTCGGGACAGGCGTCGTTCTTGCGACGGTATTCATAAGTTCCGATCGAATCTCCCGGCAGGCCTTCGATGACGTGACCGACCTCGTCGGCACAATCGCTCAGCACGATTCCGGAGTGGCGCTGTCAGGAGGAGATAGCTTTCAACTGGCGTTCAACGAAATTGGAGGCAGGGTCAGCCTGAGCATGTCGGGCTCGATCATGATCATAGATTTCGACCTGGTTTCCGCAGGACCCATCGAAATCGTGGCCACATTTCCTGACCGGGATATCTGGTTCAACGGCTTCGCTCAACTGGAGAGTAACGGCACCCGCGTTACCGCGGAAATAGGACAGGTCACCTTTTATATGGAGGGGCACAATCGTTATGCCCTGTACCTGCACAATGCCAGCCGCGATGCGACGACTGTCACCCTCCGGTTTTTGTCGTCCGGACGACTTATTCACGAAGATGAACTGAGCTTCGGGAAGGACAAATAGACTAAATCGATAATTTAAAACCAACTTTTTCGGTCGACCACCGTATTTCATTTAAAGCAATGATGCAGGCTCATTTTGAGTCGCAAAAGGGGACAAAAAATGGCTACCTCAAGTAACAAACTTATTCCGATCGTCGCAGCCTTCGTGGGCGGCATCGCCATCGGATACTTCGGCTCAACCATGCCGCCAGGGGATGATGTCATGTCCGGGACGGTAGCACCGGCCCAGCGCTACAGGGCCGAACAACCAGGCAGCGACGACATCCAACTCGGCGACCAGGCGCTGGTGGACCTGATGCAGTCTGACGTTTTCATAAGAGTCATGAGCGATCCGGCATTTGCGGCATTACTGTCCGATGCACGCTTTAGGGGGCTTTTCGCAGACGCGAGCTTTAGTGCGTTGTTTGCAGACGCGAGTTTCCAGAGTTTGTTTGCGGACGCGCAGTTCGGCGCACTCTTCGGAGATGCACGATTCAGCGCCTTGTTCGCAGACGCACGATTTAGTGCGCTGTTTGGTGATTCGCGATTCAATGCATTATTCGGCGATGCTCGATTCCAGGCTCTATTCGGTGACGCACAATTCAAAGCGATGTTCGGGGATGCGAATTTCCGCGCCTTGTTCGGTGACGCCCAATTCAAGGCACTGTTCGGCGATGCGCAATTTAACGCCCTGTTCGGTGATGCGCAATTCCGAGCCTTGCTCTCTGACGCCAGTTTCAAGGCATTATTCGCCGACGCGCAATTCCATGCATTATTCGGCGATGCGCAATTCAAGGCTTTGTTTGCAGATGCAGGCTTTCGCGGCATGCTCGCTGACGCGCAATTCGGCGAATTGTCGAACAATAAGGCATTCGCTGACCTGATGAATGATGCGCGCTTCAAAGCACTGTTCAGTGATGCCAACTTTCAGGCCCTGTTTGGTAATGCGCACTTCGGCGCCTTGTTCGGCAACGCACAATTTGGCGCGCTGCTTGCGGATGCGCGATTTGGGGCATTGCTTTCGAATGCACAATTTGGTGCCTTGTTCACCGATGCCCGATTCCAGGCTTTATTCGGTGACGCGCGATTCGGCGCTTTATTCGGTGACGCACGATTCGGTGCACTGTTTGGTGATGCTCGATTTGGTGCTCTCCTTGCGGATGCGCGATTCGGAGCACTGCTGGCTGATGCACGCTTCGGTGCTCTATTCTCCGACGCACGCTTCGGAGCCTTGTTCTCCGATGCCCGATTCGGTGCATTATTTTCAGATGCACGATTCAGTGCACTGTTCGGCGACGCTCGATTCGGCGCACTGCTTGCAGATGCAAGTTTCAATGCCTTGTTGTCTGACGCACGATTCAATGCATTGTTCTCGAACGCCAACTTTGCCGGTGCGATCGGCGGCTACCATTTAAGCCGATAGATTCATTGATCGGGCTTGGAAATATCCATATCCAGGCACTGTGAATCGAGACAGACGATAGGCGGAGTGGATGCATTGGCGCCCACTCCGCGTTTCTGCGTATAACAACAATGATAAAAGCGAAGCATAAAATACAGATTTCACTGCTGGCACTTGCATTGGCGCCGTTCAGCGTCATGCCATGTCTCGCACAAGGCCTCGTGTCGCAGGAAACGGCCGACCATCGCCTTCTTTACGTCGATCCACTACAAACCTATCTTGCGCCGCACGCGGCCCGTTGCTACCAAAATTCACTGCTAACCCATCAGAAAATCATGGGCTTTGCACCGGACGAAAAAGCGACCATATTTCTGCGTGATTCCTCCGACTACGGCAATGCATCAGCGACCGGTGTGCCGAGGAATACGCTTATTTTTGATGTTGCACCCATGAGTTTCACCTTCGAGACGTTCTCCACAGGCGAGCGCATGTGCAACCTGATGAATCATGAGATGGTGCACGTCATTGCCACGGACCAGGCATCCAGTGGAGATAAGCGGGCACGGGCATTTTTTGGTGGCAAGGTTGCACCTGTTGATGCACATCCCGAGACCATTCTCTACTCGTGGCTGACCAATCCACGCATTTATGCACCGCGTTGGTACCACGAGGGTATCGCCGTATTCCTGGAAACCTGGATGGCGGGCGGCTATGGGAGGGCTCAGGGAGCCTATGACGAAATGGTTTTTCGTTCCATGGTTCGGGACGACGCCTACTTTTACGACGCCCTGGGTCTGGAATCAGAAGGCAGCAAGATCGATTTCCAGGTGGGCGTCAATCATTATCTCTATGGCACCCGCTTCATGAGCTACCTGGCCTACCAGTACTCACCCGAAATGCTGATTTCATGGGTACGACGGCAAGACGGCAGCAAGGGCCACTACAGCGCTCAGTTTGAACAGATATTCGGTCTGTCGATGGAAGATTCATGGCAAGACTGGATCAGGTTTGAGCATGAGTTTCAAAACAGAAATCTTGAGGCCGTACGGAAATTCCCGATAACGTCCCATCAGGATATTTCCGAGCGTGCACTTGGTTCAGTATCTCGCGCCTACTTTGACCCGGAAACCCGCATATTGCACTGGGCGTTGCGTTACCCGGGCGTCGTTGCCCATATCGGCGGCATGTCGATCGATGACGGGACGATTCACAAGCTGATCGACATAAAAGGTCCGATGCTCTACAGCGTTACGTCGCTCGCGTTCGATGCGGAGTCAAAAACACTGTTCTACACGACGGATAACTACGCATTCCGTGATCTGATGGCGATCGATGTCGAAACGGGTAAATCCAGAATGCTCCTCCGCGATGCTCGTATTGGAGAGCTCGTATTCAACAAGGCGGACCGTGCCCTTTGGGGTGTCCGGCATGTGAATGGCATAGCGACGCTGGTACGTATGCCATACCCCTATGAAGAGTGGAATCAGATTCATTCGTTTCCCTATGGGCAAGTACTTTACGACATGGATATTTCACCAGACGGTGAATTCCTCTCAACGTCATTTGGTGAAG
This sequence comes from Pseudomonadota bacterium, assembly GCA_022563505.1. Lineage (GTDB taxonomy): Bacteria > Pseudomonadota > Gammaproteobacteria > Steroidobacterales > Woeseiaceae > JAADHU01. Next base: position 16,710 of record JADFNG010000043.1, read on the forward strand.
CCAACGGCGCCCAGTCGCTGCGGGTTTTCAACACGCATGCACTGCTTGAGGGAAAGGTTTCCCCGTTGAAACAATTCGATTTTGGCCAGGCCGTTCCTGAGAGTTTCGTCTTCTCGCCAGATGGAAAATACTTATTCGGCAGCTCGTACTACACCGGGATTTCGAATATTTTTCGTTATGACCTTCTTACCGGCGAGTTGGAGGCCGTGAGCAACGCGGAGTCCGGGTTGTTCAGGCCGGTGCCGCTCGAGGATGGTTCACTGATCGTATTTCGCTATACCGGCCAGGGTTTCGTGCCGACAATAATTGATCCACAACCGCTTGAAGATGTCAGCGCCATCTCGTTTCTTGGCACGGAAGTCATTAAGAAACATCCTCAACTAAAGGATTGGCAGGTCGGATCCCCCGCAGATATTCCCCTGGATGATCTCATAACCCATGAGGGGCCGTATTCGGGTGCGGGAAATATTGACCTGCAATCGATTTACCCGATCGTGGAGGGATACAAGAACGAAATTGCCATCGGCATCAATGCGACATTTACTGACCCGATCATGCTGGACACGATCGATTTCTCCGTATCCCATAGTATCGGCAGTGACCTCCCCGGTGCAGAAGATATCCATGCGAAGCTGGAATGGCAGCATGTGGTCACCCGGCAAACACTCTTGTCGGGAACATGGACTGCAGCATTGCGTCATAATCCAGCGGATTTTTACGATATCTTCGGCCCGACCAAGCAAGGGCTGAAAGGCCAGTCTGCATCAGTTGGCTACGAGAAAACGCTGATATTTGATCAGCCCCGCAAACTGGATTTTCGATTAAACCTCAGTCGTTACGTCAATCTCGACCGATTGCCCCGCTACCAGAATATTGACGTCACGTTTGACAAACTGACGACACTTGCAGCCAGCTTGAATTATTCAAATGTACGCAAGTCTCTGGGCAGCGTTGATGACGAAAAAGGATTCAAATGGCAGTTGGTCGCTGCTGGAAACCGCGTCCGTGGCGACAATATTCCCAAGTTTGCCGGCAGTTTCGATTTTGGTTTTGCGTTACCGTTGAAACACTCATCGATCTGGTTCAGAAATTCAGCTGGCATTGCGGTTGGTGATCGGGATGATCCGTTTGCCAATTTTTTCTTCGGTGGCTTCGGTAACAATTATGTGGATAGAGGTGACATAAAACGCTACCGCCTTGCTTATGCGATGCCGGGCTTCGAGCTCAACGAAATCGGCGGACGAGACTTTTACCGCTCAATGATCGAATGGAATCTTCCACCCATCCGCTTTCGGAAGGTCGGTGGCCCGCGATTTTATCTGTCCTGGGCGCGCCCCGCCCTGTTCGCATCCACCCTGAGCACCAACACGAGCAACAGTGCATTGCGCCGTAACGTGAATTCCTATGGCGGCCAGATCGATTTCCGGTTTACAGTACTTTCTCGATTGAACATGACGCTGTCGCTGGGATATGCCGTCGGATCGGGCGATGGCGTCGTCGGTTCACCGGATGAATTCATGATGTCACTGAAAATAATGTGATACTGGCAAGTCTGCGAGATAGTGCGGGACAGGTTTCTTACGTGGATCAATCGTGACAGGGGGTTTTGCCATACACGCACTGTTGGGACTGCTGCCCGTGGTTTGCTTCCTGACTGCCCTGGTTTATCTGGACAGCTACCGCCTGGTCGGTATTCGATGGGTGGCAGGCACGATTATCATCGGCGGCGTCCTGGTCGGATTTGGCTACCTGGCGAACGGCTATCTCATCGACTTCCTGGATATTGAGTTCATCTCATACACACGATACGTGTCGCCGCTCGTTGAGGAGATGCTGAAAGCGCTGGTCATCGTCATGTTGATTCGGCTTAATCGCATCGGCTTTCTGGTCGATGCAGCCATTTTTGGTTTTGCGGTCGGTGCCGGATTCGCGGTGATCGAGAATATGTATTTCCTGCAGATCCTCCCTGATACGAATACGGGCGTATGGATCGTGCGAGGTTTCGGTACTGCAATTATGCACGGTGGGGCAACCGCTATTTTTGCAGTGGCGGGTCGCGCACTGATTTCTCAGAAAAGGAATCTCGGTGCACTTGCATTTGCACCGGGCCTGCTCATCGCCACCGTCATACATTCAATCTACAACCATTTCTTTTTTTCCCCGATCCTCACGACCTTTGGCGTACTCATACTTCTGCCAATCCTCATGTCAGTGGTTTTCAGACAAAGCGAGATATCCATAGAAGAGTGGCTCGATGTGGGATTTGACGCCGATTCCGAGCTATTGCAACTCATTAATTCGGGTGAATTTTCCACCTCAAAAGTCGGACAATATCTGCTCTCTCTGCAAGAGAAATTTGATGGGAAGATCGTTGCCGATCTGCTTTGCTATTTACGACTCCACGTCGAACTGGCACTACGCGCCAAGGGGCTGCTGATGATGCGCGAGAGCGGCTTCAAAAATGAAGTTGGCGAGGAAACCCGGGCCAAACTGGAAGAAATGAAATACCTTGAGCAAAGCATTGGCGTGACCGGCAAGCTCGCAATACGGCCATTTCTGCAAATGAGCAGGAAAGACCTGTGGCAATTCTATGTGCTGGGTAAATGAGCGGACTAGACAGGTAGAACATAAAACAACACCGCGGCTACGTGGCAAGCACTTCCAGCAAGAACAAACAGGTGAAAAATTGCGTGATTCATTTTTATGCTTTTTATGCTGTAGAGAATGGCTCCAATCGTGTAAGCGAGTCCGCCGGCAATGAGCCAATACAATCCCTCGGTATCCAGATTGCGCGCTAGCGGTTTAATAGCGAAGACCATAATCCAGCCCATAGCCAGATACATTGACGTGGAAACCAACTTGAATCTGCCGGTAAAGAACAGCTTTAAGGTCACTCCCACAACGGCCATTCCCCAGGTAATCGAGAAAAGCCTCCAGCCGGCCGTCCCGCCCAGCGTTATCACGGTGAACGGGGTGTAGGTGCCCGCAATGAGGACATAGATCGCAGCATGGTCGACGATTCTCAACCGGCTTCTTCGCTGTGGTGACCTGGCAGAGTGGTATGCAACCGAGGCTGAATACAAAATGATAAGGCTGATGCCGAATACGCCGAAACTAAGGATATGGAACACGTTTCCGTATTCGATCGCGTGCTCAATCAGGAGCACCAAGGCCACAATGCTTAGAACGAGACCGACTGCGTGAGAAGAAATATTTATTTTCTCTTCAAGCGGCGAGTAGTATTTCGGGTCTCCCATATGATGCGTTTCCATCAATGATGT
>JADFNG010000044.1 GCA_022563505.1 Pseudomonadota bacterium
AGCGGTCATTCAAGACTCTAAAAAATCACCAATATGACAGGCTGCTAACGGCCAATAGCGGTCGTGGCGATTCAATCCGTATAGCGGGCAAGTTCGGTCTGTTGTGATCGGACGATTCTCATTCAGTCCACAAGCTCGTCGTCAAGCAGCTCAATTATCTTGTCCAGCGTTCCCTGAAGCCGCTCCATCTCACTTATCGCGAGTTTCTGCCATGTGAATCGGTTGAGAATTTGATTCACGAATTCCGTGTCTACTATTAGAGGTGTCCTTTGAGCCGGTGTCGATATATGTTCGGGTAGCCCCCCAAATAGGTTTCCCCCATATGCCGTCATGTAAGGCCCAATATTGGTTCTCGCTGCGAGAAAAGGAGTCCACCGCTCTGTTACACCATTAATAAGCTGCACCTCTTCTTCTTGGAGTTCTTCAACAAAGCCGGACCACGTCATCAGGAGATCTGCGAGTGGCTGATTACGGATCAGCTGGGATGCTTCGCTGCTAAGAAAGATAGCCACGGCGCCAGAGCCCGGCTTAAATGTTCGAGCCAAAATGAATACTTGTGCGACCATAGCGTCAACGTCAGGCGTAAACGGCAGTGGTTCGCCGAGGACGACAATATTCAAAAGATCTACACCTGCATCATGAGCTCGACGATGACTCTTTGCGACATCCTCTAGCGTTGTACGAATTTCGACGAAATCAGCGTGCAGTCGCTCCAAGAGCCACGTTTCGGCCTCACGTTCGATGCGATCTTCCCACCACGCATCAATCGAAAACGCTAATAGAATACTTACGACGACCGCCGCGGCCTCTACAAAGATGCGTTTCCAGGGGATTTCCTGTGATTTGGCCATACTAGAGTGATTATATGATTATCAATGGCCGCTGTGGGTCACAAGCGGCCTGTCAGTATCATATCAGGCGAACGGCAGCTATGGAGCGTGAACCGGCCGCTCGGTGCTCAATTTTCGACCGCGAGATTCTGAATGACTGCTTTACTCAACAGCGGCCGTTCAGAGCACAAGAAAATCATCGAAATGACGGACAGAAAACGGCCAGTTGCGGACACAAGAGTGTGCCTACATCAGAAGGATCATGATGATTGACGATGGCCTTGAATCATCTGTTTATGACGCCTAGCGACTTGTTCGAGTAACGTCACTAAACGGATTGATGAAATGTCTATCAGTCGCCGCAAATTCTGATTCCGGGTGTTTTTCACGCATCATCGCATTGATCGCCTTGCCCAATCCTTTCTTGCAATAGATTAACACGAGGTAATTCCCGCTTCGAATATCTTCATGAAACTGACTTAGTTTTTTACTCTCCTCCCCTACGCCATACAAGCCACCCACCCAAGCACCGAACAAGGTGGCAAAGAGCATAAATCCAAGATACGCGAGCACAGGTGTGTTCGCGCCGAATACCTGCGTGGCCATAAGCAAGAATGCGCCGAACATGCCGACCAAAAACCCAATATAGGCGCCAAGAAACCCCGTACGCACGAAATCCAATGTCTCAATGTAGTTGCTGGAATGAATATGCTCTTTCTTAAGACCGGCTTCGTCATTACTGATCACATGTATGTATCGGTCTCTTACTCCAATAGCATGCAGATCATCGGAAATAGCGCCAGTACTTTCTAGCGTCGGGGCGAGATAATATAGACATTTCATGGTATTTCCCCTTAATTCTCTAATTATAGTTCGTTTCAGGGAAATTTTTGGCTCAGCCTCATGCCGCTTTGGGTCACAAGCAGACCTTATAGCGGCCCCTCAAATATATGCCTTAGCTCCGCCAACCTGCGGCACAGGCTGCCTCGCGGTTGACCCAAAACAGAGTCAAAAAATAACCACAATTCAACTCACTTTTTCCTTTCTAAATCATTAAGTAAGCACTCGAGTCGAATACCTTCACGGTTGGCTATTTTGGCCACAATTCGAGCCGGAAGCTCCGTCGTCAATGACACAGTACAGAAGTATCAATTCTGGAATTAGTTAGACGCTCATCGGTGGTCCAACACCTTTGGGGCTCGCCTATTTATGGCACAGGTAAATATAAGTGCGACCTATAGATCGCGGAAAGATTTGCCAAAAAGAAAGGGGCCAGTGAGGCCCCCTACTTTAATCCACTTTTTCGGATTTTTTTCGGATGAAATAGACCGATATCCGCTAAGTCATTGAAAAGTGGAGCGGGAAACCAGGTTCGAACTGGCGACCTCAACCTTGGCAAGGTTGCGCTCTACCAACTGAGCTATTCCCGCAGAGGGGGAGATTTTAGGGTGGGTACGCCAAGAGTCAAGGGCTTGTCGCCAAAAAAATCGACTTAACCTTCTGGTTGCTCCCCGGTATGCATCGATGGCCAGGCAGCACGTAAATAAATAAACATCGACCAGAGGGTCATTCCAGCAGCCGCAATCAGCAGAATAAAGCCGATATGGTAAAGGTCTAGTCCGAAAAGCCTCTCGCGATAGACCATGAAACCTATGCCGAACATCTGCAATGTTGTCTTAAGCTTGCCGCCCCAAGACACGGCTACCATGCCTTGGGCGCCGACTATGGCCATCCACTCTCTTAATGCCGATACCGTGATCTCTCGGCCAATGATGAGGATTGCGATCAAGTCGACATACCAGTCCGGGTCAGCCTGTACGAGTAGAACCAGCACGATGGACACCATCAGTTTGTCAGCCACCGGGTCAAGAAACGCACCAAATCGGGATGTTTGTCCGTACTTGCGTGCGATATAGCCGTCCAGAAGATCAGTGACGGCCGCAATACCGAATACCATTCCAGCAATCGGCCTGGCTTGCGGGGAGTGCCAATAGAAGCAAATAACAATCACTGGAATCGCAGCGATCCGGATGAGCGTCAAAATAGTGGCGAAATTGAATTTCAAATTATTGTCCAGGCTCTCCCGGAGCCATTTATCCTTCTGTGTGCAGATTATTATATATCCGCTCCGCGAGCGCCCGACTGATGCCACGTACTTTTACCAGATCATCGATCCCCGCACCGCGCACGCCTTGCAAGCCACCAAACTGTTTGAGCAGCTCCTGGCGCCGTTTCGGCCCTAGCCCCTCAATCTCCTCAAGCCAGGATGTCGTCCGGGCCTTGGCACGTCGCTGCCGGTGCCCTGTAATTGCAAAACGATGCGCTTCGTCGCGAATTTGTTGTATCAACAGCAATGCCGGTGAGTCCGCCGGCAGTATAATGGGCGTTGAATTCCCTGCCAAGAAAAGCTGCTCCATCCCGGGCTTTCGGGACCGTCCTTTGGCAACCCCGACCACATTTAACCAGTCGAGACCCAATTCTTCGAGTACGGCCAAAGCCCCCGCCAGTTGACCTTTACCCCCATCGACAAATAGCACGTCCGGCATCGGCACTTCGCCCTTTTTTATACGGGCATAGCGTCGTCGTAGTGCCTCTGCCATTGCTGCATAGTCATCGCCGGGGGCCGGTGGCTTCAGATTGAAACGTCGATAATCGCTCTTCAATGGTCCCGCCTGATTGAAGACCACGCACGAGCCAACAGTGGCCTCGCCCGACGTATGACTCACATCGAAACACTCCAGGCGCTCTGGTGGTGTGTCCATTTTCAGGACCTGCCCCAGCGCATCGAATTGCCGCCGAATGGTCGCATTGCTGGCCAACTGCAGTCGCATTCCTTGTTCCGCGTTGGTCTGCGCCAATTCTCGCCAGCGTAAACGGTCCCCTCGCACGCGATGTCGAATGCGTACCTTGTGCCCGGATCGCTCACTCAATCCTGCTTCGAGCAATTCGCGGTATTCGAAATCGGTCGCGACGATGATTTCGCCCGGTGCATCACGACCGAGATAATATTGCGGCAGGAAACCGCTGAGAATGCTTGCTGCTGATGCGTCGCCGCTGGTCTTTGGAAAATGATTCCGGCTGCCGAGAACAGAGCCATTGCGAATAAAAAATACGGTCACACAATGCATGGCCGCGTCTGACGCCACGCCGATGACGTCCAGATCAATTGCCGTACTCCGAGAAATCAGTTGTTCGGATTCCACTTTCTTCAGCTTTGCAATCTGGTCACGCAAGCGCGCCGCTTGTTCGTAGTCTTGTGCGTCCGATGCACGATCCATGCGTTCGACGAATGAATTAATGACGCTGCGATTCTTGCCCTCAAGGAAAAGGATCGCGCCATTCACATCACCGGCGTATTGATCCTGTTCGATGTAACCAACACACGGAGCAGTACAGCGCCTGATCTGGTACTGCAGGCAGGGCCGCGTTCGGTGAGCGAAGAAACTGTCCTGGCATTGTCGAATCAGGAATAATTTATGTAATTCACCGAGTGTTTTGCGGACAGCATCCGTACTTGGATAAGGGCCGAAGTAGCGTCCCTTCCCTTTTCGTGCGCCACGGTGAAATTGCAATCTTGGAAACGGGTGCTGTGTCGAGACATAGATGTACGGATAACTCTTGTCATCCCGAAGTACGACGTTGAAGCGGGGTTTGTTACGTTTGATTAAATTGTATTCGAGGATCAGTGCCTCGGCTTCTGTATTGGTAACGGTTACCTCAATGCCTGCGACACGCTGCATCATCAGCGATGTCTTTGGATCAGCGTGAGTCTTGTGGAAGTAAGTCGAGACACGCTTTTTAAGATCGAGTGCCTTGCCGACATAGATTACGTTCCCTTTCGCATTAAGCATGCGATAGACGCCAGGACGATGCGTCAGGCCCCTCAGGAACGATTTGGCATCAAACGCGGTATTATTCTCTTCAGTCACGACTCCAGATGTTGCTTTATTCGCGCAAAGATGTCACGAAACATGGGCGTCGTAAGCCTCCGTGTGTTCGTGTTGTAGCGACTGCAGTGATAGGAATCAATCAATAAAAATCGTTCATCAACGGCATGTTCGGCCGCGTGTCCAAAAACATGCTCGGCCTGCCGCAGGCCCAGTGCCTTGATGATGGCACGGTGAGCGATACCACCCAGTGCCAGAACCACTGAGCCATTTTTGAGCGTCTGCAGTTCATTGGCGAGAAAGGAATTGCAGGTATTAATTTCCGCACCAACTGGCTTGTTGTCTGGCGGGAGGCACTTTACCGCATTGGTAATTCGACAATCCAGAAGTCGCAAGTCATCGTCGGCTGACTCGGAGCAAGCTGCCGTGCTGAAGCCGTAATCGTGAATGGTTTCGTAGAGAAGGATGCCCGCATGGTCGCCGGTAAACGGGCGGGATGTGCGGTTGGCGCCGTGCATTCCGGGCGCCAGGCCGACGATCAGGAAACGCGCAGCCGGATCGCCGAACGGAGGCACTGGGCCGCAGTAATAATCCGGATATTTTTCTTTGACCTGGTCAAGGAATGCGGCGAGACGCGGGCACTGCCGACAGTCACGGTCGAATACTTTATTCATGGGGCTGCCAGTATTCCGTCACGGAATGCGCTTGTGCTGTTTCAAAATGTCGATCAAGCGATCATGCGGCAGAGCGTACACGGTATTTCCGTTTATTCCTGTCATGGTCCTGGCCGCAATCAAGGCATTCACGATGGCCTCTTCTGTTGCCTGTGCAGTCGCAAGAAACAACGGACTCATCGCGTCATTAGGTAGCATCAGGGTCTCCCGAATTCCTTCCCGGGCGGCAGCACCCGGATTCGCGGTGGAAAAGGCAATAAATATATCGCCCGAACCATTGGATGCATATCCGCCCACTTTCGAAATACCAATGGGTACGCGTCTAGCCAGTCGCTCCAATTGATGCGGTAAGAGGGGCGCGTCTGTAGCCACAACAGCGATGATCGAACCCGTGCCTCGGTCTGTCGGTCGCCACAAAGGCATAAGATCGGAAAACTCTTCGCCCAGCGGTACGCCGGCAATCGTGAGTGTCGCCCTGGAGCCATAGTTCGCCTGCACCAGAACGCCCACGAAGTATTCCTGACCGGCAATTTCCAGTTGTCTTGATGCGGTGCCGATACCACCCTTGAACTGATGGCAAATCATCCCGGTGCCACCACCAACATTGCCTTCACTGACAGGACCGGATTTGGCTGACTCCAGGGCATCGAATACGTGCTCTTTGGTAACATGAAAACCATTGATGTCGTTGAGATCCCCATCGTATGTTTCGGCAACCACGGGAAGCGACCAGAAAACATCGGGGGCATCTGGCAATGGGTCGAACAGATTATTCGCGTATTGCCATTCAATCGTGGCATCCCGCGCGATTCCAACACTATGGGTATTGGTGATCACGACGGGTCCTTCGAGAAACCCCGATTCTTTCACCCAGGTCGTTCCCGTCATTTCACCATTGCCATTCAGTGCAAACCATCCCGCAAAGACTGGGTCGTATTTCTTGCCGCGTGGATGGATGGCCGTAACGCCGGTCCTTATCGGACCCGAGCCAACTTCCAGTTTCCCGCTCCCGGAAATTAACGTCGTGTGCCCGACCGTAACACCGCTAACATCGGTGATCGCGTTTAACGGACCAGGCGTGCCCGCGAACGGGATGCCAAGATCTCTGGCTCGTGGTGCATCTTGTCCATTGGCAATGAGCGGGATTCCGCAACCGATCGCAACAACGACAAGCGATGCCTGAACGTAGAACCTGGAAAAATTCACTGTTTCTCCCTTAAATTATCCAATACGGTGACAGCGCGATTAATACGGTGACAGTGCACCTATTCATGTCATCCCGCCGCATCGTGATAGAGCATATTACGCCGCTAGCATGAATAGGTGCACTGTCACCGTATTAATCGATGTAGTCGTAGGCGACGGAGGTCAGAAACGGCACAAATTCATTTTGCTTGGTAATTTCGTCCATTAACTGGGCTGCTTGGCGGAAGTGGCCATTTTCGAAGGACTCGTCACCCACTTGCTCACGAATACGATCCATTTCCTCGCGTAACAGGGCCTTGAACCAGGCGTAGGTAATGTTGCGACCTTCGTCCAGGATGCCGGTCTCATGATGCACCCACTGCCAGACCTGGGCGCGCGATATCTCTGCCGTCGCTGCGTCTTCCATCAAATTATTCAGCGGGACGCAACCATTGCCACCCAGCCACGCGGCGAGGTATTGAACGCCGATATTGATGTTATCGCGCAAACCGGCCTCGGTGATTTTTCCTTTGATGACTTGCAACAGATCGTCAGCGCCAACCTCGACATCTTCACGCAATCGATGCAGCTGATTTGGACCCGGCATGTGCGCGTCGAAAATCTCCATGGCGAGCGGCACAAGCCCCGGGTGCGCTACCCATGTGCCATCGTGACCGTCACTGACTTCCCGCTCTTTGTCCGCACGTACCTTGGCCATCGCCGCGTCATTCGCTTCTGCGTTATTTTTGATTGGAATCTGGGCCGCCATGCCACCGATGGCGTACGCCTTTCTGCGATGGCAGGTCTTGATGACGAGTTGCGAATAGGAGCGCAGAAAGTGGCACTCCATCGTGACTTCGCTGCGATCCGGCAAAATGAATTCCGGGTATTTGTTGAAGGTCTTGATGAAGCTGAAGATATAATCCCATCGTCCGCAATTCTGGCCGACGATGTGATCTTTCAATTCGTACAAAATCTCATCTATCTCAAACGCCGCAAGAATTGTCTCAATAAGAACCGTGACCTTGATTTCATCCTTGCCGACGACACCGCGGTTCTCCGCGAATTTGAATACGTCGCTCCACAGCCGGGCCTCAAGATGTGACTGCAGCTTGGGCAGGTAATAATACGGCCCGGTGCCGCGCTTTTTGAGTTCAGCCGCGTTATGGAACAAGTACAGCCCAAAGTCGACTAACGCACCCGGCACGGGCTCCCCGTCGAGCAGCATGTGCTTCTCGGGCAAGTGCCAGCCCCGTGGGCGAATGATCAGCGTGGCCGTCTCATCGTTCAATCGGTACTGCTTGCTTTTCGTCTGAAGCTCGATGCTGCGATTGACCGCATCGCGAAGATTGATCTGACCGCGAATGACGTTACCCCAGGTGGGCGTCATCGAGTCCTCGCAATCGGCCATAAAGACTTTGGCGCCGGAATTGAGCGCATTAATAACCATCTTGCGCGCGGTCGGTCCGGTTATTTCGACACGACGGTCGCTAAGATCAGCGGGCACTTCACAAACGCTCCAGTCAGACTCGCGGATATGCCGCGTTTCCGCCAGAAAACCGGGTCTTTCACCGCCATCGATGCGCGCCTGTCGCGCCTCACGTCTCGACATGAGTTCTGCAATCCGCGGCGAGAATTCGCGTGCCAGTGCCGCAATAAATGACATGGCTTCGGAGGTCAGAATCTCTTCGAAGCCTGCCTCCATCGTGCCGAGGATTTTCAGATCATTTTCCTGCACATTGCTCATGGTCGTATTCGTGTCCTTATCTAATAATAAACAATGTGTTATGGACTATTATACATGTGTTTTCCAGCTATGTTTGTGCGTCATCAACGGGCGCAGAATCATAGCACTGATGTTGTCGGCGCGATCCGGACCCTGCCGCAGCCAGTCTATATACTGCGTCGATGCCACTCATCCTCTTGAATAAACCATTCAGAGTCCTGAGCCAGTTCTCGGGCGAGAATTGTACACTGGCCAACCATATCGGTGAGTCCCATGTGTACCCTGCCGGCAGGCTGGATCGCGACAGCGAAGGCCTGTTGTTATTGACCGATGATGGCAAGCTGCAGGCACGCATCAGTCAGCCTCAGCACAAACTTGCCAAATTCTACTGGGTCCAGGTGGAGGGCATTCCTGATGAGACTCAACTCGATAAACTGCGCACCGGTGTAAAGCTGAAAGACGGTCCTGCACGCGTCCTGAGTGTCGAGCCTATCGACGAACCCGGCACGTTATGGGTTCGCGAACCACCGATCCGGGAGCGACGCGACATCCCCACAAGCTGGCTGAATCTTGCCATTGACGAAGGCCGCAATCGCCAGGTCCGTCGCATGACCGCGGCGGTCAGTTTGCCCACTCTGCGCCTGATCCGGCATCGGATCGGCCCCTGGGAGCTTGGCAACCTCCGCCCTGGCGACTCTCGTCAACTCTCCAACCAGGACGCCTGGACCGCTCTCGCGGGTTAGCCGGCGTCCCGGCGCAGACCGGAAATCCGCATCGCAATTTCCATTGCCTGTTCGTAGTTCAGTCGCGGATCGACCGTTGATTTATAGGCCCGTGCAAGATCGCGCTCGGTAAGGCCGCGCGCTCCGCCCGTACACTCCGTCACATTATCGCCCGTCAACTCGAGATGGACACCGCCCAGGTAGCTTCCCATTTCTCCATGAACCCGAAATGCGGATTCCAGTTCGGCGACAATATTGTCGAAGCGTCTGGTTTTCGTACCGTCCGCGGTGCTCTCCGTATTGCCATGCATGGGATCACAGATCCACAGCACCGGTGAGCCGGTCGCTTTTACGGCACGAATCATATCCGGCAGTAACTCTTCAATGGATTTCGCGCCGAAGCGATGAATCAGGCTGATACGCCCCGGTTCGTTGTTCGGATTCAGGGTATGGAGCAGATCCTGCAGCCATTCTGCCGTCATCCCCGGACCAATCTTGATGCCCATCGGGTTGGCAATGCCGCGAAAGTATTCGACATGCGCCCCATCAATCTGTGACGTGCGCATCCCGATCCACGGATAATGTGTGGTCAGGTCATACCAACGATTGCGCCGCTCAAGGAAGCGTGTCTGCGCCTGCTCGTACAGGAGATGAAGCCCCTCGTGTGCCGCGTAAAAATCGGCGCGTTGCGTTTGGTGAAACTGACGCCCGGAAACCGATTCCAGGAAATCCAGCGAACCGGAGATCGACGTGACGATCTCGTGATATTGATCGGCCATCTTCGAATGTTTGACCCAGTCCAGGTCCCAGTTTTCAGGATGATGCAGATCGGCAAACCCACCATCGATCAGCGAGCGAACGAAGTTCAGTGTCAAGGCAGCGCGTTCGTAACCTCGCAAAAGGAGCTGCGGATCCGGAATTCTGTCTGCTGGCGTAAACGGAATGCGATTAATCAGGTCACCGCGAAAACTGGGCAATGTTTGTCCGTCGCGGGTCTCCATATCGGCCGACCGTGGCTTTGCATATTGCCCGGCCATCCGGCCTATTCGGACCACGGGTTTCTTGAGGCCATGAACCATCACGAGACTCATTTGCAACAGGATCTTGAGTTTGGCCACGATGCTTGCGGATGCGCAGTCGTAAAACGTCTCTGCGCAGTCGCCACCCTGAAGTACAAATGCACCTCCCTGCTGCGCTTTTGCGATGAGGTCTTTGAGTGCATCGACTTCCCAGGAAGTTACAATCGGCGGCAAACGACTCAATTCGGCCACTGCGCGATCGAGCTTCTCTGCATCGGGATAAGTGGGTTGCTGCGCAGCCTCACGGCTTTGCCAGCTGGCGGGATGCCAGTCAGCACTGGCTACATTTCTGGTCACTTCTGCTCCTGAGGTTAAATCGGCAGCATGCTTTGCAGGCCTCGAAAGCGGACTATGCCACGGGCGCATTGTGCAGTGCAAAAGTTTCCTCTGTAATCAGTAGTTTACACCACACACTCAAAATGCCGGTCACAGCGCCGCGTGTGCCGGACCAGCGCCATCAGTCACCACCGACCGACCCAATATAGCGCGTCCCGAAATGGCTCTGGCAAGCACCGCTCAGGCTTGGCACAATGCGCGCTTGCCGCCGTCGGCAGATCCAATTTATGGCATGGGAGCCAACGATGAAGCATATTTTAGACAGCCTCGGACTGGAGAGCATTAACCCCGGCAGCTGGTCCGGTTCCAGCGCAATGCAATCCGCTGCAGCGCCTCTGATTGAGTCAATCAATCCGGCCACGGGTGAATTAATCGCCAGCGTCCGTAGCACGACGGCCGCTGAATACGAGCAAATCGTTATAGCTGCTCGCGAAGCTTTTCAGGAATGGCGTACGATTCCTGCGCCGGTGCGCGGTGACGCTGTTCGCCGTGTCGGCAATGCCTTGCGCGAGCACAAGGATGCGCTCGGCAGCCTCGTCAGTCTGGAAATGGGCAAGATCAAAGCCGAGGGCGATGGTGAAGTGCAGGAGATGATTGATATCGCCGATTTTGCCGTCGGCCAGTCGCGCATGCTCTACGGCAACACCATGCATTCCGAGAGGCCGTTGCATCGAATGTACGAACAATGGCACCCGCTCGGTGTCGTTGGTACCATTTCAGCTTTCAATTTTCCCGTGGCAGTGTGGTCCTGGAATGCACTGATCGCAGCGATCTGCGGCAACGTCAACATCTGGAAGCCGTCTCCCAAGGTACCGCTTTGCGGTGTCGCGGTGCACAAGATTTGCTCCGACGCGCTGGCAGACGCCGGGCTACCGGATATTTTTCACCTGTTTAACGATGGGCAAAACAAACTTGCGCAGCAGTTCGTTGCAGATCGACGCATCGACCTCGTGTCATTTACCGGCTCATGCGCAATTGGCAACCAGGTTGGACAAACGGTTGCGTCCCGATCCGGTAAATGGCTGCTCGAACTCGGTGGCAATAACGCGATTATTGTCGACGAATCCGCCAATCTGGACATCGCGATTCCCGGCATCGTTTTCGGTTCAGTGGGCACCGCCGGACAACGCTGCACAACCACCCGGCGGGTTCTGATCCTGGAGTCGCGCATGGAGGAACTCAAAGAGCGACTCGTAAAGGCCTATGGCCAGATACGTATCGGCGATCCTCTGGACGCGGCGACATTGATGGGGCCATTGATCGATGAAACTGCGATCGAACGCGTTGAGAAAGCCGCTCAGGCGGTCCTCGATGCCGGCGGTGAAATACTTTGTGGCGGCAAGCGCATTGACGGTCCGGGCAATTTCATTGAGCCCATTATCGCGGTGGCGGAAAATGAATGGGACGTCGTTCAGGAAGAGACCTTTGGTCCGATTCTTTACCTGATTCCCTGTAAAGACCTCGACGATGCGATCGCCAAACAGAATGGGGTGGTGCAAGGCTTGTCGTCATCCATATTCACCGACAACTTGCAAAACGCCGAAAAATTCCTTTCGAGTGTCGGCTCGGATTGTGGCATCGCCAACGTGAATATCGGGACTTCCGGTGCCGAGATTGGTGGTGCGTTTGGCGGCGAAAAAGAAACCGGCGGCGGTCGCGAAGCGGGTTCGGATTCGTGGCGGGCGTATATGCGTCGGCAGACGAATACGATCAACTGGGGTAAGGATTTGCCTTTGGCGCAGGGTATTAATTTCGATCTTTAGCCGCAAGCTATGCGCGGCAGCCTCGATTACTCGACGATCGCTTCAAACCGGTTCTCGTCTCGATTCTTGCGAACCTGATCGGCAGCAAACACCTGCCCGTTCATCGCAATATAGACGCCGGGTTTAACGATCTGCACAGCCGCAACCGCGAGGCCCACATTGAATATCGCATCGGTGCCTTTGAAACGCGCCGGACTCAAAGACCCCGTCAGAACAATCGACTTGCCCGCAATCCCGGAGATGACTGCCGCTGTTTGCACCATCGTGTCCGTGCCGTGCGTGATGACAAAACGCGAGGCGTCGTTTGCTTCGATAAAGTCCCTCAGTTCCTGGCGGTCCTCATCGGTGAGTTCGAGGCTGTCTTTCCGAAACAGGGGCACGACGTCGTAGTCAAAAGCGGCGAGTCCCTCGGTGAGGATGTATTCAAGCTGTGAATCGCCCACTTCGAACTGGCTCAAAGCGTCGAAATAGACCTTGTCGATCGTGCCGCCGGTTGAGATAAATCGGATATACATAAACGCTGCTCCTCGCAGATGCCGCAAGAATGCCATTATTTGCTGAGAGTCTCGACAAATGCTTGTTAAATATACCTAATTTATTGAATCGCCTGCCCTGCTATGATTAAGGCTATGAGCGAGCGTCGATTTGCGGGACTGAGGGCCATCGGGCAATTTCTGCTTGCCGGGATATTAATGTCGGCGACGCTGCCCGCCGTGGCGGAAGGCACGGCCATCCAGCTCGAACTGGACGGACCGCTTGGCGTGGCCACTGCCGAGTACATTATTGGTGGCATCGAGACCGCGGCAGAGCGCAACGCGAATATCATCATTATCCGCATGGACACACCGGGCGGACTGGTCGAGCCCACTCGCGACATCATTCAGGCAATACTGGCCTCCGATGTTCCCGTTGTGACCTACGTGTCGCCAGGGGGGGCGCGCGCCGCCAGTGCCGGTACTTATATCGTGTTAGCGAGCCATATCGCTGCGATGGCACCGACGACCCACCTGGGTGCGGCGACGCCGGTCTCGCTGACAGGCGACGATACGCCGAAGCCACCGTTGCCGCTCGATCGGCGCACCCCCGACATTGCCGAAGACGGCGACAGTGATGAGACCGCCGCGGAAGACAGTGCGGAAGAGGCCAGGCCGGCGGGTAGCACGCCGATGGAGCGTAAAGTGATGAACGACGCGATCGCTTATATACGCAGCCTCGCAGAAACACATGGCCGCAATGCCGATTGGGCCGAGGAAGCCGTCCGGGATGCGGCCACCCTCACCGCCGCAGAGGCACTGGAACAGAATGTCATCGATATTGTCGCGGCAAGCCGTGCCGAATTGCTGGCTGAAATTGATGGCCGTGAGGTACAGGCTAATAACCGCACGGTCACGCTGGATACGGCATCACTGGTGATCGAGACCCTCGAACCCAGTTTGCGAATCAAGATCCTCAGCATGATCGCCAATCCCCAGGTCGCCCTGCTGTTGATGCTGGTCGGCGTGTACGGCCTTGTATTTGAAGGCTGGAATCCCGGTGCCATCGTGCCGGGTGTCGTCGGCATCGTCTGCCTGCTGCTGGCTGCGTATGCATTGCAGGTATTGCCCGTGAATTACGCCGGCCTCGCACTCATTATCGTCGGTGTCATCCTGATCATTGCGGAAGCGTTTGTGCCGAGCTTCGGTGCGCTTGGGCTCGGTGGAATCGTCGCGTTTATTTTTGGTTCGATCATGATGTTCGACAGTGGCATTCCGGGCTTCGGTATCTCGATGACTTTTGTTGTGACATTCAGCACGATCATGGGACTTGCGATGCTTTGGCTGTTCAGTTTTGTGATCAAACTGCAGCGTCGTGGACCGGTCAGTGGCAAGGGATCAATCATTGGTGGCACGGCGGTCGCAATGGAGTCCTTCACCGGCAGCGGCATGGTCTGGCTGGAAGGCGAATCCTGGCAAGCCGAAAGCCATGCACCCATTGAGAAAGACCAGGAAATCCTCGTCACGGCACTGGACGGCCTGGTATTGCATGTAGAGCCAATTGCGGTGCCCGGAACCCGCAAAAGCTGACTTAACGTCCTGATGTAAGGATTCAAAAGAGGAATTACCATGGCATTACCAACAGCGGCAATCATTGGCGTGTTCGTTATCATCCTTCTCTGGAACACGATCAAAATTCTCAAGGAATATGAACGCGGCGTCGTTTTCTTGCTCGGTCGTTTTCATAAAGTCAAAGGGCCTGGCCTCATCATTCTCTTCCCTTTTATCATGACCATGACGAAAGTGGATTTACGTGTCATTGTGATGGACGTACCCACGCAGGACGTTATTTCCCGGGACAATGTTTCCGTCAAGGTCAGCGCGGTCATTTACTTCCGCATTGTTGATCCCGAGAAAGCGGTGATTCGAGTTGCCGATGTATTCGAAGCGACCAGTCAACTTTCTCAAACGACGTTACGCTCCGTCCTGGGTCAGCATGAACTGGACGACATGCTCGCCGAACGGGAAAAATTGAACAAGGACATCCAGGGGCTGCTGGACGACCGCACCGACAATTGGGGCGTCAAGGTCGCCAATGTCGAAATCAAACACGTCGATCTTGACGAGAGCATGATCCGCGCGATTGCGCAGCAGGCCGAGGCCGAACGCGCACGGCGCGCAAAGATCATTAATGCGGAAGGCGAGATGCAAGCAGCCAGTATGCTTGCGGAAGCCGCTGCCACTCTGGCGAAGGAGCCGCAGGCGTTGCAACTGCGTTATTTGCAGACTCTGAAGGAAGTCGCCAACGAGAGAACGAACACGATCATATTCCCGTTGCCGCTGGATTTGATTGAGCCGTTCATGAAATCGCGACTTGCCGGCAAGAAAGACGCCTGACCCGGCATCGGTCGCGAGTCAGGTCACGCTCCTGCAAGAGTGCCGATAGATACTTTATCGGCTCGTCAAGGTATCGGAAATAGCTCTGGTGGCACTCCTGTAGGAGCGTGACCCGACACGCGACCGATGCCTGCAATAACCATCAGTTTTCGTTTTTCGTCGGAATCGAGACACTGATTTTGGCGCCGCCATGCGTTGACTGGCGGATGGTCAACGCACCGCCATAGGACGCGGCAATCTCCTTGACGACCGCAAGACCAATACCGTGCCCCGGTGCCGATTCATCCAGTCGCATGCCTCGCTCAAGCAACAGCCCGGCAACTTCCTGCGGAATGCCCGGACCGTCATCGCTGACCGTAAGACGCATGCCGCCGCCATCACATGGGCTTACTTTGATATCAACGACCGATTTGCACCACTTGCAGGCATTGTCGAGCAGGTTGCCGCTGAGTTCGAGAAAGTCGCCGGTGTCGCCACGGAATTCGGCGCGTTGATCAACCGAGAGCGTGATGACGGGATTCTTGTCCTTATAGACTTTTTTCAGGCCGTCGGTCAGGCGCAGTAATTGCTCTTCGATCGCTACCTGTGAAACGCCAAGCGAATCGGTAACGAGTGAGGCTGACTTGCGAAGCTGGTAACGAACAATGTCATTCATTCGCTCAATCTGAGGTTCGATCTTGTCAGCGAGCGAATTGGCCGGTTGTTCGGACAGCACCGCCCGAATTGCCGCCAACGGTGTCTTGAGACTGTGCGCGAGATTGTCGAGTGTATCCCGGTAACGCTCTGAACGGCCACGCTCGCTACCGATAAGCATGTTCATGTTGCGTGCCACGCGATCGAGTTCAGTGGGCAATCCTTCCGTCAGGGCCGCCCGCTTACCCTCTTCAATCTCGCCAATTTCTTCCTCAATCTGACGCAGCGGTTTCAGAATGACGCGCATCACGAAAGAGATTGACAGCAGCATGAACAGTGCCACTGCCGCAAACCAGCCAAACAATTGCCTGCGGAAGCGCGCCAGTTGCGCGTTGAAAGAATCGAGACTCTCGGCAACGCTGAAGGTATACGGTCGCAGGTCGCCATTGGCCAATTCCCATTCCACCGACAGACTTAATGCCATCAAAGGTGTGCCATCCACCAGCTTGATGTTCGAAAACAGACGCACGCCCGGGGCTGGTACTGCACCGAATGGCACATCAAGGCCGAGCAACGAACGTGACTCCCATACAGGCTCTCTGCCCGAGTCCGATAACATCGCATACAGGCCTGAGCCGATACTGCCAAACCGCGGTTCCGGCAGATCAAGCGGCATGAACAGTTCACCGGCATCATTGAGCTCTGCTGCAGCCAGCAATGCCATCAACTGACCATCAAGAATATCTTCCTGTGCTTGCTCGCCCGCATCACGGAACGCCACGTCGAGAACGCCGATGGTGGCGCCGAAAAAAACCAGCAACAGCAAGCTAACGGCGAGCAATAATCGTGCACTGAGCGAAGACACCGCGCGAGAACCTACTCGCCCTGATTTCGCTCGAGAGCGAATCGATAGCCACGACCTCTCAATGTCTCTATCGGCTTGAAGGAATTATCGGGATCCATCTTCTTGCGCAGCCGGCCGATGAATACTTCAATGACATTGCTGTCGCGTTCGAAGTCCTGATCGTAGAGTCGGTCAGTCAAATCCATTTTTGAGATAACATCGCCGGCACGCATCATCAGGTGTTCGATGATGCGGTATTCGTAGCTGGTCAAATCGACCACAACTTCATTAACTTTGAGTTCTTGCCGGGCGGTATCCAGCGATACCGGGCCCGCATTGAAAACCGGCGATGCCCAGCCGCCGCCGCGACGCAGCAACGCATTGACCCGAGCCGATACTTCTTCGAAATGATAAGGCTTGACGACGTAGTCATCCGCGCCCGCACTCAGCCCATCGACTTTGTCCTCCCAGCGGTCCCTCGCCGTAAGAATCAGGATGGGGTAGGTCTTGCCTTTTGCCCGCAATGCCTTGATTACATCAAGACCCGACATTTCCGGCAGGCCCAGATCAATGATGGCCAGGTCGATGGGATATTCGGTCGCGAAATACAGCCCTTCCCGACCGTCTGCGGCCTGTTCCACGCCAAAACCCGCCTCAACGAGCTGCTTGCACAGGGCATCCCGGAGTGTGGTGTCGTCTTCGATAACCAGGAGGCGCATGAGCTTATCCTTTCTTAGCCAGGCTGCGGCCCTGGATTCTTACGGTTTTTACCTTGCCATCCTCGGTCAGCACCTTGATGTGATGTACCTCGCGGTTTCCCTGGCGTTTCGTTATGGCGCTCACAATGCGGCCCTTGTATTGCCGCCGCACCTGTTGCACTGCCTGGCTGAGTGTGAGGCCGCTGTCCTGCACAGTATGCAACACCTGGCGCGGGTTCGTGTAGCCGCTTAAAGACGGCGTCTCGATCGTCAGGATCGCGCCCGTTCGCAATTCCTGGGCCTGAAGCGGCAATGCGACCAGCAACGCGATAGAAACCAGCAATGTCCGTAGCAATCGGTGCATCTTGAATACCTGTTCCGCCCTGTCCTTCATTTCAGTTGAATGGTGTAACCCGCCAAGTGTGGTATGCCAGCGGGCCGATTGCAACGTGATCCGTCACGATCGGCCCGTCCATGACAGCAGCAGAATCTATCGACCTGCCGGGCGTACGTCGACCCGAATTCGAATTCGATCGCCCGGATCGTAGGGCATCTGGGTTGCATACTTCTGGCCGTGGTACTTGTAAACGACACGGTAGCCGTCTATACGCTCTTCCTCGTGCTGCCGGTAGGTTGTTTCGCAGCGCTGTACCGGCCTTGAATACTGCGTGCTGCCATACTCACCTTTGGCGTACGCGTTCCTGCGTGACGCATTGTTACCTATCGCAGCACCGATCAAGGTACCGGCCACGGTTGCTGCATCGTTGCCGTGACCACTGCCGAACTGGTGCCCGATCACGCCGCCGATAATAGCGCCCAGGATGGTGCCGCCAGCCGTGTTGGGTCGACGCACCACCGTGTATTGCCGCGTTTCTTCCCAGCATTCCTTGACCGGCGTCGTGACCGTGACGTAGCGAATCACGGGCTCGGCGCTCACCACGCGAGCATAGTCATAGATCCCGGTGGCCGGCCTGGTCTTGCCGACTGCGTATCCATGCCCAGCAAACGCGGGCGTGCCGGTCAAAGACAGTCCAATAGCGACTGTTGCCAAAACAGTGGTCATCCAGGTCTTTGTGTTCATGGTCCTTCTCCGGGTCATCATCGACGGTTCAAGGCAATTCCCTGAGCCTGGTACGCAGCATAGACCTGCTGCAATGAACGCTGGCTGAATGCGAAACGGCATATGCCGCTTGAATCTGAACGGCCGGTGAACGCAGCGGCTATTGAACGGCCTGCGCGCAGCGGCAGCCTGCCGCGAATTCAGTGCCCGTCACCGCAGGTTGCCGCAGCCTATGGGGAGATCGGCCGCTTTTGTGTTTGCCACAAGGCTTCCAGGGCCTCGAGATCGAGCGTTTCAAGCGGCGTTTGCTGCCTATTGGCCGCGGTCTCAATGCCGCGAAAACGCGCCTCAAACTTGCGATTGGCATTGTTTAAAGCCTGCTCGGGATCCACCTTCAGGTGCCGGGCCAGATTGACCACGGCGAACAGTAAATCCCCGAACTCCTCCCTGATCGCATCGACCTGCTCATGCTGACAGGCTTCGTCCAGTTCCCTGAACTCCTCCTCGATCTTGTCGCGAACGCCGCTTGTATCGGGCCAGTCAAAACCAACGCGGGACGCCCGCTTACCCAGTTTCTCGGCACGTTTCAGCGCCGGCAAGCTCAGCGCGATTCCATCGAGCGCGCTCGCCGCCGCTTTGGCGGTCGTCTCGGCGCGCTCCTCGGCCTTGATGCGTTCCCAACTACCGGGTTGCGCGCCCATCCGGCGCTCAGTCTCGCTGCCAAACACGTGCGGATGACGCCGCAGCATTTTGTCGCAGATTGCATCGACGACACTGGAAAAATCGAAATCGCCCGCTTCTTCGGCCATTCGCGCATGGAAAACCACCTGAAACAGCAAGTCACCCAGCTCGTGACGCAGCTCCTCACGATCATTGCGAGCGATTGCGTCAGCAACCTCGTAGGCTTCCTCGACGGTATACGCTGCAATGCTTGCAAATGTCTGCCGGGTATCCCAGGGGCAGCCATCTTGCGGATTGCGCAGCTGCGCCATAATCTCAAGTAATTTCTCGATATTATGCATAAGTCATTGTTTAGATAAGCAAGTATTGGCGTAACGCAATCACCATCGAGGCGGTTGCGCCCCATATTCTCTCGCCATCGAAATGAAACTCGGCCAGCGTGACCGGCACACCCGCAAACTCCCGCGTGCTCATTTTCTGATTGCCGGGGTCCAGCAGAAACCGCAGCGGCACCTCAAACGCTCGTTCCACCTCGGTCAGGTCGATCTTCAACATCAGATCGTCAGCCAGCAAACCAACAACCGGAGTCACCGCAAAACCGGTAATAGTCGGCATCGGCGGCAGGAAACCGATGACTTGCACTTTGTCCGGATGAATACCGACTTCTTCGTGCGTTTCTCGCAGGGCCGTATGGCGGATGTCCCGATCCTCGGGTTCCATGCGACCGCCCGGAAAGCTGACCTGCCCTGCCTGATGCTTCAGCGTTGCGGAAC
>JADFNG010000045.1 GCA_022563505.1 Pseudomonadota bacterium
TCTTTCAACACTGGCTGACTCTAGAAACCCAGTCATGGACTGGTTTCAACCTTATTAACGCCCGCCTTTATTTCCGTCTCAATATCACCTGAAATATTAACCGGCGTCCAGATGGTTAAATGAGGGGAAACCCACATCGACCGAGTTCTCTCTGGAGCTCTTCAATACCCGGATGCCTTAATTCATTCAAAATAAATGTGGCAATCGGCCAATTGATTCCCCAGAGCATTTAAGCGGTCAGGTTACTAATTTGATAAGTACCTGACGCCTTTTTTCTCTGATGACGGCATGAAAGGAGAGCCGCTTATTTCGATGATCGAGATTGCGATTCGATCAAATCGTCACGGGTATCGATATCAGTAGCGGCAGCTTCACAGGGCAGTGCAAGGACCTGCTCATGGTGAGTGTCAATCAAGACACGAGCACCTTTATCACCGTCCAGGCATGCAAGTTCGTCGAAATAACGAGCCGGAAAAATAACCGGCGGGCCGACAACGCCAGCAAACTTACTGCAAACGATCGTGGTATCCGATTCGTTCCACGCAACGATCATCTGCTGCAGATACGGCGCGGTGATCAGCGGTTGGTCGGCAAGCAGGAGAAGCACAGCATCCGCTGTCCCGGCCACCGCCCGAACGCCACAGGCAATCGAACCACCCATACCACTCTCAAAAGCCTCATTGCGGACAAAAAAGCCCTTGAGCGGAGCGCAAGCATCGTGCACGCGCCGCCAGTCACTACCCGTGACCAGAACACTGCGCTGCGCAGAGACGGCCTCAGCCAGGTGAACGGCACGGCAAACCAACGGCTCGCCAGCATAGTCTGCAAGCTGTTTGGTCGCACGAAAGCGAGTGGCCGCACCTGCCGCAAGCACGATCACAAACAAGTGTTTTCTGACCATGATTCGACTCGCACTATTCACAAGCTGGCAGTATCAGAGACCACAAGACCCAGCGCAAGCGACATTCCCCCCGCTTAGCGAGCGTGGTCATGCGACGCCGCTGCGATTCAACCTTGCGGTGCGGATGCACCCGACTGGAAAGTCTTACAAGCGCCTGCTAAGGGCCCGTTACTGGTCATAGTACTGAATAGTGCAGCAATTCGGTCAATATAAATGGTTGAAAAAACAAAGTGTTCGACGTTGCCAAGCCGCCAGGGTGCAAGAAAAAGGCGAAACAAAACTTGCTCTGATCGGGCCTAGTGTGTATTTGTTGTGCTGCACGATAAGCAGGGATGGAATGACTATGTCGGCGTCGCAAACTCAAGCAGAAGAATTTACGCAAACAACAGTGCGAATCATCAGGTCCATAGAGGACGCGAAGGCGCTTGAGGGCACGGAAATCGGTATTTCCGACTGGATCGTGATTGACCAGGAGCGGATTGACCAGTTCGCGAAGGCCACCGACGACTACCAGTGGATTCACGTCGATACGGAACGTGCGGCGAAAGAGCTCCCCAACGGAAAAACCATCGCTCATGGCTACCTGACCCTGTCGCTGATACCCGCGCTGACCGCGCAATTCGTGCAAGTCGAAAATGTCGCCCAGACCATCAACTTCGGTTGTAACAAGATTCGTTTTTACACGATGGTGCCGGTCGGCAGCCGGGTGCGTGCTCGTGCAACGGTGAAACAGGCCCGCAAACGTGCCGGTGCGTTGCACTTGTTGTCCGAGGTGAGAATCGAAGTTGAAGGTGAGCGCAAGCCGGCGTGCATCGCGGAAACGCTGGGTATGTATTTCTTCAACAAGCCGACAACGACGGATTGATTGCTGACAAGCTAAATCTTCGGGAATCCGCCAGTAAACAGAAACCAGTGCCGTTGCCCGGCATCTCCTCATGACCGAACGATCGTATTCCCGTGCCAGCTATTCTGGTCTTGATCCAATGGCTCTGCATGGCAGCCATTGGTGCGACAGTGACGACTGATCGCTAATGTTGTTAGAGTAGCCACGAAGCGTGGAATAGCGAAGGAAATTCGCTTGCAAAGAGACCGATCAATGCGTCATTGAACCCGGATCGCGGTTGGCCGACGTGTGCTGTGGTTTCTGCTAGATTGCCACTGCATTCAAAAAAATCAGAGTGGGAGAAACTCGTATGCGTGGTTTAATGATGGATTCGCCGTTGCTCATTTCAGCGATCGTGCGCCATGCAGCGCGAAACTATCCGGACCGGGAAATCGTTTCTGTAACTGGCGACAATCCACAGCATCGATACAAGTTCAGTGATTGCATTCAGAGAATTCATCAACTGGCCAATGCCCTGGACAAGCTCGACCTGGCTCAAGGCGATCGTGTGGCGACGCTGGCCTGGAACGATTACCGGCACCTGGAAGCCTATTACGGGATTGGTGGGGCCGGCTATGTGTGCCATACGATCAATCCCCGACTTTTCCCTGAGCAGATCATCTTCATTATCAATCATGCCGAAGATAAGTTGATTCTGACGGATCCGATGTTCGTTCCCCTGCTCGAAAAAATCGCTGACAAGACTCCGCACGTTGAGGGCTACATCATTTTGACCAGCGAAGATCAGATGCCGCAAACGAGTCTCAAGAATGCCATCTCTTATGAGGCATTGATCGAGCCTGAAAGTGACGTCTATGAGTGGCCGGAGCTGGATGAGCGGACGGCAGTGGCACTTTGTTATACGTCGGGCACGACGGGTGATCCCAAGGGCGTACTGTACAGCCAGCGGTCGACGGTTTTGCATGCCTATGCGGGCATCGCACCCGATGTCATGAACCTGTCCATGCGCGATTGCGTTCTGCCGGTCGTCCCCCTGTTTCACGTCAATGCCTGGGGAATCCCGTACGCGGCATTGATGGTCGGGACGAAACTGGTACTCCCCGGACCGAAAATGGGCGATGGCGAAACGTTGTACGCACTGATGGAAGCGGAAGGCGTGACGCTCGCGATGGGTGTGCCGACTGTCTGGCTGGCGCTGTTGCAGTACATGGAGGCCAACGGCAAACGACTGGACAAGCTGCAACGTACGGTTATTGGTGGAGCCGCGGTGCCCGAATCGATGATTCGCGAGTTTCGCGACAAGCATGACGTCGTCGTGCACCAGGGCTGGGGCATGACGGAAATGAGTCCACTGGGCACGCTGAATTCGCCCAAAGTCGGCATGGAGGATCTTTCGCCGGATGACATGATTGCAGTCCAGGCCAAGGCGGGTCGAGGGATTTTTGGCGTGGAAATGCGCATTGTCGATGACGACCAGAACGAGCTTCCCTGGGACGGTGTGGCGTTCGGCGCACTGCAGGTTCGCGGCCCCTGGGTGTGCAGTGACTACTACAAGCTTGAGGGCAGTGCGGATTCGCACACGGACGATGGCTGGTTCGATACGGGTGATGTCGCAAAAATCGATCCGGAGGGATACATGCAGATTACCGACCGGACAAAAGACGTCATCAAATCCGGCGGTGAATGGATCAGTTCCATCGATATCGAAAACGTGGCGATGGGTCATCCGTCGGTGGCCGAAGCTGCAGTCATCGGCGTTGCGCACCCCAAGTGGACCGAACGACCGCTGTTGATCGTCATCAAAGCAGCAGAGGCCGACCTCACGAAGGAGGAAATGCTGCAATGGTTTGATGGCAAGATTGCCAAGTGGTGGTATCCCGACGATGTACTGTTCGTCGACGAGATACCGCATACGGCGACCGGAAAAATCCAGAAAGTGAAGCTTCGTCAGCAGTTTGCAGACTATAAACTGCCGACCTGAAGATCAAGCATGAAACCGGAAACTGAAACGAGGGATGAATATGTCTGACGCACAGCGTCTGTTAGGATCAAGAGCGATTGTTACCGGCGCCAGCAATGGCGTTGGTGAGGCGATAGTGCGTACATTTGTGAAGCAAGGCGCAATGGTCTTCGCCGTTGACGGGCCGGACAGCGGCATTGAAACGAATTTCAAGGCATTGCAAAATGTGATTCCGTATGCGGAGACGATCGCGGATGAACAATCGGCGGCTGAGATGGTGAAACGTGCGAGCGAGGCCCTCGCCGGACTGGACATCGTTGTGAATAATTCGTCGCTACAGGCGAGTATGCCCATCAGCGACGGTGACGAAGCTGAGCTGGAACAGTTCCTCAAGCGAAAAATTCAACTGTATGCGGCGACGACGCGAGTGGCGCTACCGTACCTGGAGAAAAGCCCGGCAGGACGCATCATCAATACAGGCTGTTTGCGCAGCGCATTTTCGCGTACAGGGAACGCGGCTTATGCACGCTCCGAAGCGGCAATCGCGGAACTGACACAGTCTCTCGCGGCTGAGGCAGGTCCAAACGGGACGACAGTCAACTATGTACAGCCGGGTGCGATAATGACACCGGCGAGTCGTCGCATCTTCGCCGAAGACAAGGCATTACGGGATTATTGCATCGCCCAATCAGCAGCTAAACGTCTTGGCGACCCGGTCGATATCGCCAAGGTCGTTCTCTTCCTGGCAAGCGATGATGCCGTTTTCGTCAGCGGCACTGGAATCGTGGTCGACGGCGGCAGTACTTGAGAACGCATGGCCGGCACAATGCATGCAGTTCTTACTGACCTTATTCAACTGCTGGTTCTCGAGCGAATCGAAGACAATATATTTCGTGGCGAGAGTCGCGATATCGGCAGTGCGCAGGTGTTCGGCGGCCAGGTTCTGGGGCAGGCGTTGTCGGCGGCGCACCGCACGGTTGAAGGCCGTGTAGCACATTCATTGCATGCCTACTTCCTGCGTCGTGGCGATATGGAAGCGCCAATAATTTATGAAGTGGATCGCGCGCGCGATGGTGGGAGTTTCTCCATGCGACGTGTGGTTGCGATTCAGCATGGCCGGCCCATTTTCAATCTGGCCGCCTCTTTCCAGACACTTGAAGAGGGTCTGGAACATCAGGCGGAAATGCCGGATGTCAAAGGTCCTGACGGTCTCCAGGACGTGACGGATATGGCTGCTGACAAGCTGGCAATGATTCCGGAGAAAATGCGACGCTTCCTGACCGATAAGCGACCCTTCGAATTCCGTCCGCTGCAGTCGATCAATTTTTCCAGGCCGGAAAAGCTGCCACCGGTTAAACAGGTATGGATTCGTGCCGTGGACCGTCTTCCCGATGATCTCGCGCTGCATCAGGCCCTGCTGGCCTATGTCTCGGATTACGAATTGCTGGGTACAAGCGTGTTGCCGCACGCCTTGGTGTTCGGGCGCGGCCGGATCCAGATGGCCAGTCTCGATCATGTGCTGTGGTTTCATCGCGCATGCCGTGTTGATGAATGGCTGCTGTATTCTTTCGATAGTCCCAACGCATCCGGAGCAAGAGGCTTTGCCCGCGGTCAGTTCTTCAAACGCGATGGCACGCTGGTTGCGTCCACGGCGCAGGAAGGCCTGGTGCGCGTCCTGGACGAAAATCGCGGCAAAACAAAATCGTCCGACCCTCGCCTGCAGGTGTGACGTTTAGCAGGATAGTCTTCTATTGGCACTTCTGTAGGAGCGTCTCCTGAGGCGCGATCGATGTTCGGATGTCGCGCCTCAGGAGACGCTCCTACAATTGTTCCTCGACTCGCCCAGCGTGTAGATCAGGCAGACTTTGCCTGATCGGCAACCGCTTGGGCCGCGGCGGCGACGGCTTCCGGGTCACCGAGGAACTCACGTGAAAGCGGCTGCAAGTCATCGTCGAGTTGATACAGAATCGGAATTCCCGTGGGTATGTTAAAGCCGGTGATCTCCTCTGCAGAGATTCGATCCAGCATTTTGACCAGTGCGCGGAGGCTATTGCCATGCGCGGCGATGAGGACGTTTTTGCCGGCTCGCAACTCGGCTGCAATCAATTCATTCCAGCACGGCGTGACACGATCAAGTGTCGTTGCCAATGATTCTGTAGCCGGCAGGTTTTTGATGTTGGCGTAACGCGAATCGTGGGATGGATGCCTCTCATCGTCGACGGTTAGTGGCGGTGGTTCGATAGCGTAGCTGCGGCGCCAGATGTGTACCTGCTCGTCGCCGTACTTCGCTGCGGTCTCCCCCTTGTTCAGGCCCTGCAGTGCACCGTAATGACGCTCGTTAAGTCGCCAGTCGCGAATGACGGGAATCCAGCTTCGATCAAGTTCATCCATGATCAGCCACAAGGTGTGGATGGCCCGTTGCAGGACGGACGTAAACGCGATGTCGAACTCAAAATCCAGCTCGGCCAGCAACTTGCCGGCATCCACCGCCTCCTGACGTCCCTTGTCGGTCAGATCCACATCGGTCCAGCCTGTGAAAAGATTTTTCAGGTTCCAGTCACTCTGGCCGTGGCGACACAGGACTAGTTTTCCGGGCATGATATCTCCGTGATTGAGCAGCAGGGTTAAAGAGCAGCGACGGTCACTCCGCGATCAGTTTGCGTAATTCCTGAGCGGCGACAGACAAGGTGGCAAAATCGGGCTCTTCGCGCAGCTTCATTTCGCGGAGAATCGTATCGTATTTGTCCATTTTCTCAGAATGCTGATTGACCCATTTATGGAATAACTGGCTCGGCGTGAGTCGGCTGCGGGTTTGCAGGAATTTCGTCGCCAGCTCTCTGCGGCAGGCATAGAATTCATCGCGTAAATTACCGCGGGCCAATGCCTGCCAGCGACCATCGACTGCCAGAGCCTCGACAGAATGGTGTAACCAGACAACCCCAAGGCGTTCGCTAAGCAACGCGTACATTTTCGCTGCCTCCAGCACGTCTTTCTTGTGGGTGATCGCGAGATCGGCGATATCGAGGCTGCCCCGGGTCAGCAACAATCCGGCCATCTTTTTTGCCAGCAGATCAGGTACGCCGCGTGTTTTAAGATCATTGATCGCCGTAAGCTGCCGTTCTTTGCCGCTGCCGACCACGATACTGTTGACGCGGTTGTAAATAATTTTGAGTGGTTCCCGGAGATGCTTGACTGCCTCGACGATGTCCAGATCATCACCGTATCGATCGAGCAACCAGAAGCAAGCGTGACGCATTATCCGGCTGACTTCGAACATCATGTGTTGTTGCAGCGTGGCGGGAATCTGATTGTCCAGCGATTCGATGATCTTCCAGATATGGCGTGCCTGGCAGATTTCACGTGCGACTACATAGGCCCGGGCGATCGTCACAACGTCGGCACCTGTGGCGTGTTGCACACGTTGCACGTATGCCGGGCCCATGCGGTTGACGATGTCATTCGCGATCAGCGTTGCCAGAATCTCACGACTCAAACGATGGCCGGGAATCAGGTCTTTGTAACGCCGGCGCAGCACCGGTGGGAAATAACGCTGCGGATCGGTGGTCAGGAAATCATCCAGCTTTGCGCTTGATCCAGTGAGGCCATCGTAGAGGTCGATTTTTGCATAGCTCAGGACAACCGCCATCTCGGGGCGGGTAAGCCCCAGTTGTCGTTGCCGGCGATCTTCGATTTCGGTTTCATCCGGCAGGAATTCAATGTTGCGATCCAGCAAGCCGGTTTTTTCAAGATTGGTAATGAGGCGCGCAGTCTCATCCAGTCGTTCTACCGCACGAGCCTCCATCATGCTGATTGCCTGCGTTTGCAGGTAGTTGTTGCGCAAAACGAATTCGGCGACCTGGTCGGTCATTTCGACCAGCAAGCGGTTACGTTGCTTGCGGCTCAAACGCTTCTGCCGTTCTGCCTCGCCCAGCAGGATCTTGATATTCACCTCGCGATCCGAACAGTCAACACCGGCGGAGTTGTCAATGAAGTCCGTATTGACTCGACCGCCGTTCAAGCTGTATTCGACACGTGCTCGCTGGGTCAGGCCGAGGTTGCCCCCCTCACCAATGACCTTGCATTGCAATTGATTGCCGTTGACGCGCACATTGTCGTTGCTGCGGTCACCAACGTCGGCGTGACTTTCAGTGCTCGCTTTGACGTAGGTGCCGATACCGCCGTTCCACAGCAGGTCGACCTGCATCTTCAGAATTGCCTGAATCAGCTGCAATGGCTGCACACTGGATTCGCCCAGGTCCAGGAGTTCACGAATCTCGCGAGACAAATTGATCTGTTTGGCATGCCGTGAAAACACGCCACCGCCTTTGGAAATCAATCTGTCGTCATAGTCACTCCAGCGCGACCGTGGCAACTTGAAGAGTCGCTTGCGTTCCCGGAAGCTGGCCGCCATGTCGGGATCCGGATCGAGAAAAATGAATTCGTGATTGAATGCGGCGACCAATTTGATTTTCTTGGACAGCAACATGCCGTTGCCGAAAACATCACCGGCCATGTCGCCAATACCCACAACGGTAAAAGGGTCTTTTTGCACGTCGATGCCCTGCTCGCGGAAGTGTCGTCGTACCGCCTCCCAGGCGCCGCGCGCGGTAATGCCCATTTTCTTGTGGTCATAGCCCACGGAGCCGCCCGAGGCGAAAGCATCATCGAGCCAGAAGCCATAGTCGGCGGAGAGCTGATTGGCAATATCGGAGAACGTTGCCGTGCCCTTGTCAGCCGCTACCACCAGGTAGGGGTCATCACGGTCACGCCGCACAACGTCAGTTGGAGGGACAACCTTGCCGTTAACGACATTATCGGTGAGATCCAGTAGTCCCGAGATGAATTTCTTGTAGCAGGCAATGCCTTCCTGCAGTATCAGGTCACGGTCGCCCGTGGGCAGATGCTTGGGGATGAATCCTCCCTTGGCGCCGGTCGGGACGATGACGGTGTTCTTCACCACCTGCGCCTTCATGAGGCCAAGTACCTCGGTGCGGAAATCCTCACGACGATCGGACCAGCGAATGCCGCCACGGGCGACCTCGCCACCGCGAAGATGCACGCCCTCGACGTCGGGGGCGTATACGAATATCTCAAATTTCGGCCGCGGCAACGGCGCTTCGGGCAACTGGCTCGGATCGAGTTTAATGGAGATTACAGGCTTGTATTCTCCTTCCGGACCACGTTGATAAAAGTTGGTCCGCAAGGTTGCGCTGACGGCACGCGCAAACGCGCTCAGAATACGATCCTCATCGAGGTTTCGCGCTTTCTCTACGCTTTTGGCGATGCGGGTTTTGCAGGCTTTGAGTGCTGTTGTGCGCTTTTGCCGGGAAATCGTGGGGTCGAATTGCAACTCGAACTGTTCGACGAGTGTTTTCGCGAAACCGGAATGTGCGACCAGCACGTCTTCCATGTAATCCTGGCTGAAGGAAATACGCAGTTGTTGCAGGTATTTGGCGTAACAGCGGATGAGTGCCGTTTGACGCCAGTCGAGATCCGCCGCAAGGATCAATCGATTAAAGCCATCGTCTTCCGCGGTGCCGGCAATTAATTGCCGGAAGCAGTCCTGAAAGCGTCCGGCGACCGAATCAATATCGAGCGCTGCGGCGTCCGTATAGCGCAATTCAAAGTCCTGGATCCAGAAAAGCCTGTCGCTTCCGAGGCGAACTTTGTACGGTCGTTCGCTATGAACTTCAACACCCATGTGCTGGAGTATTGGCAGGATACTGAATAATAGCAGCGGTTCATCACAACGAAACGTTCTGAAGCTCAGGCGGTCTTCATCCTCGCCTCTGGTCTTGTGCAGTAACAGAAAGTCGTCGTGCTCGCCTTTCAGCAAGCCATCCATGCGTTTGACATCAAGGCAGGCAATCGCAGGATCCATGTCGCCTTCGTAGGCGGGTGGAAAACTTTCGCCGTACTCACGAAAGAGAATGTGTCCTTCTTCGACACCAAATCGTTCGTATAACTGGATTGATAGTTTGTCGCGCCAGGTAACGACCGCGTTCGCAATATCGTCTTCGATGCGTCGAAAGCTGATGCGCGGCCGTTCACCGGGCGGCGTGCGAACAATAATATGCGCACGTGCCAGTGATGCATCGGATATTTCCACTCTGGTATCGACGGAAGTGCCGCCGAATGCCTCGAGCAAAATCCTTTCGATCCTGCGGCGCACCGACGTTGTGTATTTTTCCCGCGGCACATAAACGATGCAGGAAAAGAACCGGCGGAACGTGTCGCGGCGCACGAAAAAGCGAACCTTGTGCCGGTCCTGAATATTCAGGACGCCGTTGGTCGTGCGGACGAGGTCTTGAATGGAACTTTGGAACAACTCATCACGCGGGAATGAGTCGAGTATGTGAGATAGCGCTTTGCCGCGGTGTCCGGACGGATCGAGGCCGGAACGCTCCAGCACACGCCGTACCTTCCATCTCAGCAAAGGAATGTTGCGCGGATTCTCGCTGTAAGCGATCGAGGTGAAAAGACCAATAAAGCGCATTTCACCGATTGCATTGCCTTTTTCGTCGTATTTCTTGACGCCAATGTAGTCGAGATAGCTGCGCCGATGGACCGTTGCCCTCGAATTGGCTTTGGTGATGATGAGCCAGTCCTTTGAGCGCGTATGGCGCTGCATCTCCTTGGTCATTTCAATGGTGCGTCCACCGCGGTCATCGCGCGACAACAAGCCCAGGCCGGAGCCTTTCACCACCTGGAGATACAGTTTCTTGCCGCGCGGTTTCAGTTCGTATTCGCGGTAACCGAGAAACGAAAAATGATCATCGGCCATCCACTGCAAGAGTTCCTTGCTTTCTGCACGCAATTCCTCATCGGCGCCAATCGGGCCCAGCACGAGCGATTCTTTGGCGGCCTGCATTCTGACGCGCATGGCCCTCCAGTCACGTACTGAAACAGCGACGTCGGCAAGCACTTTGAGAATTCCGTGGCGGAGTATTTTCAGCCGATGTTCGTCGGTTTCCTTGTCGATCGTAAAGCGGGCATATGACTCGACGCGGCCACCGGTTTCTTTCAGCGCAGCGATCTTCTGCAGGCGGCCTCTGCCGGTGCGGTGCACGCGAAAGACCGGATGAATCGTAATATGAATGTTGAGCTTCAGGCGATTGATTGCGGCAGATACCGAGTCCACCAGAAACGGCATATTGTCGTTCACCATTTCGACGATTGTGTACGGGGAATTATGACCGTGTGTCTTGACTGTCGGATTGAAGATTCTTACCAGCGCCTGTCCCTTTTGCCGGTTTTTCGCGAACTCGAGATGAGACAGAGCGTCCCGGGCCATTAATCGTGGCGATATTCCCTGCAAGTCCTCAAAGGCGACATTGCGGAAGTAATTTCGCAAGAAAAGGTTAATCTGTTTGCGGTCGCGCAGGAGAGTGGATTTGGGTCTGGACGCAACGATGTCGTCAACGATCTGATCAGTGATATCGCCACTGCGACGATGCTGCTTTCTTGGCACTGCAGGTACTCCGGCGGGCGAGTGGTCTGGGTGAGACTCTATACCTATTTACTGCGGTTTTGAAAGGTCTTCGATCACGGCGGCAAGAAATCGACACGCATCGCCGCCGGTGACGCAACGATGATCGAATGTCAGTGACAGCGGCATGCGCCGGTGCACCTCTATACCGCCCAAAACGGCAACGACGTCGTGCTGCAATTTGCCAATTCCCAAGATGGCCACCGTCGGCGGTACCATGAGCGGAGTGGCATATCGGCCCGCTAACATGCCGAAGTTTGACAGGGTAATCGTGTAATTGACCATGTCCTGCGGTGCCACAGTGCGCTCGAGCGTGGCTTGCTTGAGGTCGGCGACTGCCGTCCTGATCTGCTCGACTGACATTGCCTCGACATTACGGATGACCGGCACGATGAGGCCAGCGGGTGTATCCACCGCCATGGCAATATCAACACGCGATTCTTTCTGCTGACTCATGCTTTCCGGCGCATAGAATCCGTTGAGTGCGGGTTCGGCGGAGCAGCCGGCAACCATGGCGCGCAGAACGCGGACGGTGAAGTCTTTCTTGCGCAGCCAGTCATTGATGTCGGCGTCGTCAAAAATAGTACAACCGGCCACTT
The DNA here is from genome assembly GCA_022563505.1 of Pseudomonadota bacterium. Classification (GTDB taxonomy): domain Bacteria; phylum Pseudomonadota; class Gammaproteobacteria; order Steroidobacterales; family Woeseiaceae; genus JAADHU01. The sequence continues at coordinate 11,794 of JADFNG010000045.1, forward strand.
CGTCCCGATGCAGGGTCATGCTCTGCGCCATGACTTTGCGCGCACCGCGCAACGCTTCTGCCTGACCGGTGGGCAGGCTGGCACGCTGCAGGGGTGATTTGCTGTCGCGTGCTTTTTGCTGGCTCATTTGATAATCAGTCAGGTCGGCAATGGTGATTTGCCCGTTCTTGCCACTGGGCTTGACCTCTGCAAGATCGATACCGAGTCGCTTCGCTTCCGTTCTGACGGATGGCGTGGCCTTGACCCGCCCCGTTTGCCGTCGTCGGCTGCCACCCGCAATGGCGGTTTCCTTGAGTACCTCGTCGCCCGTTGGCATGTTGCCGACCACCGTTGCCGCGGCGGGCGTAGCGGCGGTTTTCTGCGCGGATGACACCTTGCCGCTGTCCGGGCTTGCGGCAAAATCCACCAGCGGTGCACCGGTCAGAACAACATCGCCGGCACCCGCGTGCAATTTTGCGATGGTACCGGATTGAGGTGAGGGCACTTCCACCACGGCCTTGGCCGTTTCCACCGATACCAGCGGGTCATCAACGCTGACGGTGTCGCCCTCGGCCACGTGCCACTCAACAATTTCTGCTTCGGGCAGGCCCTCGCCCAGATCCGGTAGATTAAAAGTCGTCATGTCGAACGGGTCTCCACTTCGTCTAGTCTTCCAGAGATTCCTGGATGACGTCAATGATTTTGCCAACGCTGGGCATGTAGTCCATTTCCCGTCGGAACAGCGGCATGACAACATCGTAGCCGGTGACGCGGCGGATGGGTCCCTGCAGATCGTATATGCCTTTTTCGGCCACAATCGCAGCGATTTCGGCGCCTACGCCGCAGGTGCGTGCCGCTTCGTGCACGATGACCAGGCGGCCGGTTTTTTGCACTGATTCCAGGATGGTTTCATAGTCGATTGGGCTGATCGTTGTCAGGTCGATCACTTCACAACGGATACCCTTGCGGGCGAGCTGATCAACGGCTTTTAGCGTCTCGAACGTCATGGCGCCCCAGGTGACTACCGTGATGTCGCTGCCTTCACGGAGGATGTAGCAGACGTCCATTGGCAACGCCTTGCCGTTGTCTTCAACGTCCTGCTTGTTCAGCCTGTAAATGCGCTTGGGCTCGAGAAAGACCACCGGGTCCGGATCGCGTATCGCCGCCAGGAGCAGGCCATAGGCGCGGGTCGGGGATGACGGGATGACCACTCGAATGCCGGGCATATGAGCAAACATAGCCTCGGTACTCTCGGAGTGGTGTTCCGGTGCATGTATGCCGCCGCCGAACGGGGCACGCAAGACCATCGGACAGGTCAACCGGCCACGTGTCCGGTTACGCATTCGGCCAGCGTGATTGATGATCTGATCCACGGTTGGGTAGATGAAACCCATGAACTGAATTTCTGCGATCGGCCGCATGCCTTGTGCCGCCATGCCAATCGAAATTCCGGCAATCATGCCCTCGGCCAGCGGCGTGTCCTGAACCCGGTCGACACCGAACTTCTTCTGCAGGCCTGCGGTGGCACGGAATACGCCGCCATTGACGCCCACGTCTTCGCCCAGCACGACAACACTGGGGTCGTGCTCGAGCTCCCATGCCATGGCCATGGTCAACGCATCAATGAGCGTGACTTCAGCCATGCGAGTCCCCATTGGTGCCACCGTAGCGTATCGCGTGCTGGCGCTGTTCCTCGAGCTGTTCGGGCCATTGCGCGTACATATGATCGAACATCGATTCGATGTCCGGTTTCGGCGTATGCAAATATTTCTCGACTGCCGCATCCACTTTGGCAGCGGCGTCATTTAACAGTTTCGTTTCTTTTTTCTTGTCCCAGACCCCCAGGTCCATCAGGTATTGCCGAATTCTGATGAGTGGCTCGACGGTGCGAGCAGCCTCCACTTCTTCTTGCTTGCGGTAGCGGCTGGAATCGTCGGCCGTCGTGTGATCGCTCAAACGGTAGGTGACCGCCTCGATCAGGCAGGCACCCTCACCGTTGCGGGCGCGTTCCAGCGCACGTTCCACCCAGTGCCGCACGGCGATAATATCGTTGCCGTCCACCTGGATGCCCGGGATACCGGCGGCAACCGCTTTTTGCGCCAGCGTTTTCGACGCAGTCTGCATCTCGATGGGCAGGGATATTGCCCATTTGTTATTCACGACCATGAAGACAACCGGCAGCTTGCGTGCGCCGGCGATATTCATCGCTTCATAGAAGGCTCCCTCAGACGTGCCACCGTCACCGTTAATCGATACCGCGCAACGATCCTCGCCACGCAGTTGAAACGCCATGGCTGCCCCTGCTGCGTGCAAGCACTGCGTCGCGATCGGGACGCACATGGGGAAATCATTGCGCGGCCCTGCGTAATCGCTGCCGCGTTCATCACCGCCCCAATAAAGGAGAATTTCGGTCATGGTCACGCCACGGCATAACATTGCACCGTACTCGCGGTAACTCGGTGCCAGTACGTCATCCGGCCGCATGGCAGCCGCGATGCCAACGTGAGCGGCCTCATGCCCAAGACACGATGCATAGGTGCCGAGTTTGCCGGTGCGCTGCAGGTTGATCGCTTTCGTATCGAAAACACGGGTTACGGTCATCAGGCGATACATATCGAGCAGTTTTTCCGTATCGGTGGCAAGCGCAGGAATGTCGGCGCTGGGCTTTCCCTCCGGGTCCAGAAACTGGCTGTACTGAACCTCGAAATCCGCAATGGTTTCCAAGAACACCTCCAAAGGCAGGCGGCAGACGTTAATTTATCGAGTTATCAGGCCTTGGCCTTAAGTCCGGCTTGTCTGTTGGTGCCGGGGGTGCTTCGCCTGAAGCGCCAGCATTATACCTTATGGCCCGGGGCTAATTACGGCGTGTTGCTACCGTTTTTGTGGTAATCAAGCGGCCGCGTGGCAAGGCTACGATTCTGTGGGCTGGTCGGGTGCGGTGAGCGATTGTGCTTTCGCGTACAGCTTGTCGATCACCACATCCAGCATTTCGATTTCGGCTTCCGTCAGGTCTGCCAGTAAATCTGCCTCCATGCGCAAGGCGAATGGAGCAATTTCATTATGCAGTTCCCGGCCCTTTGTGGACAAATTCAGAATCGAACGACGCCGGTCCGCATCGGCGAATTGACGATCGATGCGTCCATTCCTGATGAGCTTTGTTACGGCCCGGCTCACCGCGACTTTGTCCATGACGGTTCGCTCGGCGACATCGGCCGCGGACAGTCCTGGGAAACGACCGACGATTGCGATCACGCGCCACTCCGGAATGGAGATATCAAAACGGTCGTCATAAACAGTGGCGATAGAATGGCTGACCGAATGAGAGAGAATTGCCAATCGGTAAGGCAGGAAATCTTCGAGGATCAGTTCTTTTCTCATAAACAGCTACCGGTTTTCCGACCATCGTGCCTCACCCAATGGCCGTTGGCACGACGTATCCACTAGCGTAACAGGGTTTAGGACAGGTGCGCCAGATGCAGGTATTTTTTTGATTGCATTTCGATGAGTCGGCTGCGAGTTCGTGCGAATTCGAACTTCAGCCGTGTGCCTGCGTAAAGCAAATCGACGGTGGTGGCCGCAGACAGGATGAGTTTCACGCGGCGGTCGTAGAATTCGTCAACCAGTGCGATAAAGCGCCGCGCGGGATCGTCCAGCGCACTGGTTAGCAGGGGGATATCCGAGATCATGACAGTCTGGTAGGAGCGCGCAATTTCGATGTAATCCTGCTGGCTGCGCGGCCCGTCGCAGAGTTCCGTAAAATCGAACCATACGACGCCTTTCGCGGCGCGAATGCTGCGAATGGGCCTGCCCAGGATGTCGATAATTTTCGCATCTTCAATTCTGCCCGGCGCGAGCTGTTGAAAACAATGCGCCAGGCCTTGCGTGGCATCTTCTTTCTTGCCGGTAAAGTAGGTGCCCTCCTTTTGCAGCAGGCGAAGCCGATAATCCGTGCCTGCATTGAGTTGGACGACATCGGTGTGTTGCTCCAGCAACTCAATTGCCGGCAGGAATCGTTCGCGTTGCAGACCGTCGCGATACAGCTCGCTGGGCGGTGAATTGGAGGTTGTGACGAGAGTGACGCCACGGCGAAAAAGACCGTCAAGCAGTCGGCCAAGTATCATCGCATCGCCAATATCGCTGATAAAGAATTCATCGAAACAAAGCACCCGAATCTCGCTGGCAATCGATGCAGCGACCACATCCAGCGGGTCTTCATTGCCCCGAACCGCATTGAGGCGTGCGTGCACATCGCGCATCATGCGATGAAAATGAATGCGCTTTTTATCGGCAATTGCCAGCGTTTCGTAAAACAGGTCCATCAGGAACGTCTTGCCACCGCCGACGCCCCCCCATAAATATAGACCACGAACATCAGGTCGTGGCTTTTGCATGCCGAGCAGGCCAAGGATGTTGCCCCTATTGCTGCTGCTATCGACAAGACTGCGCTGCAGGCGGGCAAGTGTACGGACGACCTGATTTTGCGCGTCATCGGGGATGAGTCCGTCCGTGGCCAGGTAAGCGCTTTGAATATCCAATGTCTGTCTCTGCTGCGGGGGCAAGCGGTGATCCTGCTGACAACCAGCACCGAAGGTTACCCTGCGGGTGCGGGGGGCGACCAGTGTTCCGTGTGCAATCAAAGATCAGGCAAGGGTACGAGTGTATTCGTGAATAGTCCGGGCTAGAATACGTTGACCCAGGCCACCGATAAAAACATGAATCAGACAAGCGAACGCGAATCCATGGAATTCGACGCAGTGATCGTCGGCGCCGGTCCGGCAGGGCTGGCGACTGCCTGCAAGCTGATGCAGCTTGCGAGCGCCGCAGGCAAGGAAATGACGGTCGTCATCGTCGAGAAAGGCGCGGAAATCGGCGCCCATATTCTGTCGGGCAATGTGTTCGAGTCACGCGCCCTCGACGAATTATTTCCGCACTGGAAGAGCGAGGGCGCACCATTGCACACGCCGGTCGGACACGATCGGGTCCACTACCTGCTGGGCAAGAAGAAGTCTGTGCGGGTGCCCGGATTTCTGCTGCCGCGGCCCATGCATAACAAGGGTAATTACATCATCAGTCTCGGCCGTCTGTGCCAGTGGCTTGGGGAAAAAGCGGAGGCATTGGGGGTCGATCTTTTTCCAGGATTTGCCGCGGCGGAGATTCTCTATGACGAGGAAGGTCGCGTACGCGGCGTTGCTACCCGTGACATGGGTATCGCCAAAGACGGTCAGCACAAGCCGGGCTTTGAACCCGGGTACGAATTGCTCGGGAAATACACCATTTTTGCCGAGGGCTGCCGTGGCAATCTTGGTGGTGAATTGATCGATCGGTTTTCGCTGCGCGAAAATGCAGACCCGCAGCACTACGGTCTTGGCCTGAAGGAAATCTGGGAAATCGATCCGGCCAGGCATGAGCAGGGCCTGGTGACCCACACGATGGGCTGGCCGCTGGACAACCGTACAGAGGGCGGCGGCTTCGTGTATCACGCGGAAAATAATCAGCTGTACCTGGGGCTTATTGTCGCGCTCAACTACAAGAACCCCTCTTTATCGCCGTTCGCGGAGTTTCAGCGCTGGAAGCACCATCCGCAGATTGCCCGTCTGCTGCAGGGCGGCAAGCGCATTTCTTACGGCGCGCGCGCGGTGAACAAGGGCGGCCTGCAATCATTGCCAAAACTGGTATTCCCGGGCGGTGCGCTGGTGGGTTGCGACGCCGGGTTTCTCAACGGCGTGAAAATAAAGGGTGCCCATGCCGCGATCAAGAGCGGCATTATGGTGGCAGAGAGTATTCACGAAGCGCTGTCCGAAAATGACGATGGCACCGTCGTGCTCGATTCCTACGAGCAAAAATTCAAAGACTCATGGCTGCATGACGAACTGTATCGGGCGCGAAACTTCGGTCCCGCGTTGCATAAATTCGGCACCTTCCTCGGCGCTGCCTTTACCTTTGTTGACCAGAATATCTTTCGCGGCAAACTGCCGTTTACCTGGCATCAAAAACAGCCGGATCATGACTCACTCATGACATCGAGCGAAGCAACGGTGATCGAGTATCCGGCCCCGGATGGCGTCATCAGTTTCGATCGAATGTCATCGGTGTTCCTCTCCAGCACGAATCACGAAGAGGACCAACCCGCCCACCTGACGCTCAAAGATACCTCGATACCGATCGCTCACAACCTGCCGCGGTTCGACGAACCGGCACAACGCTATTGCCCGGCCGCCGTGTACGAAATCGTGTACGACAAAGATCAGCCACGATTGCAGATCAATGCGCAGAATTGTGTTCACTGCAAAGCGTGCGATATCAAGGATCCCACACAGAATATTGTCTGGGTTGTGCCCGAAGGCGGCGGCGGGCCTAATTATTCAGGTATGTGAAAGCTCGTGGGCCTGTGACGAAGCGCACCCGCGCACGTTTATTTGGGTTGCATCCGGATCGCGCCGTCGAGACGAATGGTCTCACCGTTGATCATCGTGTTGCCGTAGATGCAGGCAACCAGCGACGCAAACTCGTCCGGACGACCCAGCCGGGACGGGAAGGGGACTTGCCGGGCCAGCGATTCTTGTACTTCTTCCGACATGCCGGCCACCATCGGCGTGCGGAAGAGGCCGGGTGCGATGGTATTGACCCGCACACCGATACGCGCGAACTCGCGTGCCAGAGGCAACATCATGGCAACAACCCCCCCCTTGGAGGCGGCGTAGGCGGCCTGGCCAATCTGGCCTTCAAAGGCGGCGACTGACGCGGTGCTGATAATGACGCCGCGCTCGCCTTCGGCGTCCGCTGCATTGCGTTGCATGACATTGGCGGCTTCTTTCGCGATCAGGAAGGAGCCAATCAGATTGACCTGGATGGTCTTGGCGAAAAAGTCTCCCGCCATCGGACCGTCCCGGCCCAGCGCCCTGGCCGCACCGATTATGCCCGCGCAGTTGACGGCCAGTGTGATGCCGCCCATGAATTCGGCTGCCCTGGCGATCGCCTCCTGCACTTGCGCTTCCGCGGAAACGTCTGTCGCAACAAACAGCGCCCGCTCGCCGAGATCTGCGGCGCTGGCGGCACCTGTGTCCGCGTTCATGTCCAGCAACGTTACCTGGCCGCCGGCCTCAATGACCTGGCGGGCCGTTGCCAGGCCGAGTCCTGATGCACCGCCGGTAATCACTGCTTTCGCCACGGCAAGATCCATAATTTTCTCCGCTTGAGTTTCGCTAATTATTTTGCGGGCACTTCGAGCGCGATCGCTACCGCTTCACCGCCGCCGATGCAAAGAGATGCGATACCGCGTCCGCCGCCTCTTGAGCGCAGCGCATGAATCAGCGTCACCATGATGCGCGCACCGGAGGCGCCAATAGGGTGCCCGAGGGCACAAGCGCCACCGTTTACGTTGACTTTGTCGTGCGACAAGCCAATATCGCGCATCGCCGCCATGGTGACGCAGGCAAAGGCTTCATTGATTTCAAACAGATCGACGTCTGCCTGCACCCAGTCGAGTTTCTGCAGCAGCGACTTGATGGCAAAAACCGGTGCCGTCGTAAACCACTCCGGTTCGTGGGCGAACGCAGAATGCCCGACGATGGTCGCCAGCCGGGTAACCCCCTGTTGCGATGCGGCGGAACTGCGCAT
>JADFNG010000126.1 GCA_022563505.1 Pseudomonadota bacterium
ATGTTCAGGAGTGCCAACTGTGTCACGTTTTTCGCAGCTTGTCCTAGTCGTCCAACAAGATAGGTTTGATGGGTTGATAGGTGCTGCCTGGCCCTGTTGGTCGCGCCTCAGGAGACGCTCCTACTTCAGTGCCAATAGAAAATTTGTAGGAGCGTCTCCTGAGGCGCGATCCCATATCGATTCTGGCATCCGTCAATAACACATTGACGGAGCACTGGTAGTCTATCAAACCTACCCTGTTGGGCTACTGGTGTCGGGGGTATCTTTGCGCGGTAGAAATATCAGAGGTCAAAAACACCTTGTTGGCTGAGCCAAAGCAGCGCTTCCTGGACCTCGTCATTGCCAGTGTCGCGCTGCAGCGATTGTGGTCGGAGGGCTCTCGTTTGGCACAAGTCCCTGATGAGAGCGGCCATACTGCCGGAAAATGTCTTGTGGAAGCCGTTGGCGAACACAATGCAGGCATCTCCCGACTCGAAATAGGCCAGCCGGGCCATGCCATGAACGGACAGATTGGCATTGCGATGCAGAGCGGCCAGACGGGCTCTCGATGTCTTGGCATCCATGCTGGCCGGTCGCAGCCACGGTTTCGGCTCTGTAACAATGATGCCCAGTGCAGTCGCAAGCCGGGTCTCGGTCACAGCATGGTCTTTACCCAGGGCAGCACCGGCTCTTTCGACAGCGCGATCCGTAATGAGGCCGGGAACGGCTTCAGCAAGGGTCAGATCCGGATCCTGATAAAACACATTCTCGGCATCGTTGTCGGGCAGGACGGTCGGGGTTCCCAAGGCCGCAAGTTGCGAGAGCAGCTCGGCACGGGTCGGTGCACGCATGCCGATCGAGTAGGTCAGGCAAGCGGTACTGGCAATCCCCCAGTGCGGAACGCCCGGTGGCAGATACAGAACGTCTCCACTTGCGGCCACAATGGGTGATTCATCGTGGAATGTCTCCAGCAGGCTCAGTTCCCCGGAGTCCGGGTCTGCGCGGACGGATCCTGGTGCAGCGAGTTGCCAGTGTCGACCTCCCGAACCCTGGCACAGGAAGACGTCGTAGTGGTCGAGATGAGGGCCGACGCTGCCTCCCGGTGCGGCAAAACTCACCATCAGGTCATCCACGCGCCAATCGGGGATAAAAGCGGTTAATTCAAAACAGGCACGAAAATCCGGCAGATGTTTTTCGACATCCTGTATCAGCAACGTCCAGTCTTGCGGCGGTAATTTCTCCAGCTCGGATTTGGCGAAAGGTCCGTGCTCAACCCGGTAGGATATTTTGTTACTGCTGCGTTCTGTAAACACGAGACGCGACTCCACATCCTCAAGTGTGGCAAGCCAGCCAAGCTCATCGCCGCTGAGCGTCGGTAAATCGAAATCGATTGCGCCGGGCATATTGAGCGGCGTTTTTTGCCAGTACTGCTGCAGAAAACGCGGGGCGGTGAGCCGATCAGGAAATTTTAAACCGCGCTCAGTCAATCAGATGTCGCGCCTTGCGAGTTGTGCGGCAAGACCGATATAGGTGGCAGGCGTCAGTTCAAGCAGGCGCTGCCTGGCATCATCCGGAATATCCAGCGCTGCAATGAATTCGTGCAAACGATCTTTTGTAATCGCCCGACCCCGCGTCAAGGATTTCAGCTTCTCGTAGGGTTCGGGTACGCCATAGCGGCGCATGACGGTCTGAATTGCCTCGCCCAGAACTTCCCAGTTCTGATCGATATCCCGCGCAATCACCTCAGGATTGATCTGCAGTTTGTTCAGACCCTTCGATAAGGACTGCATCGCAATCACAGCATAAGCGATGGCGACGCCGTAATTTCGCTGCACGGTTGAATCGCTAAGGTCGCGCTGCCATCGTGATATCGGCAGTTTTAACGCCATGTGGTCGAGCATCGCGTTGGCGAGTCCGAGGTTTCCTTCCGCATTTTCAAAATCGATCGGGTTTACTTTGTGGGGCATGGTGGAGGATCCCACTTCACCTTCGGCAACGCGTTGTTTGAAATATCCGAGTGAGATGTAGCCCCACACGTCGCGGCAGAAATCGAGCATCACTGTGTTGTAACGCATCAAGCTGTGTGCGTAATCGGCAATCCAGTCATGGGGCTCGATTTGCGTCGTGTGCATGTTGGGATCGAGACCCAGCGACTCGATGAACCCGCGACTGATTTCAGGCCAGTCACAGTCCGGGTAGGCGACAACGTGCGCATTGAAATTGCCGACAGCGCCATTGAATTTGCCGCGAATCGGCACGCTCGAAAATCGGTCACGCGCCGACGTCAGGCGGGCAAGAACATTGGCGAATTCCTTGCCAACTGTCGTTGGGCTTGCCGGTTGGCCGTGAGTCCGGCTCAGCATCGCGACTTCGGCATAGTCAATTGCCATGCTGCGCATCTTCGCCTGCAGATCCCTCATCATCGGCAATAACACACTGTCACGGCCTTGCCGGAGCATAAGCGCATAGGCGAGATTATTGATGTCTTCGGAGGTGCAGCCGAAGTGAATGAAGTCGCCAAGATTACCGGCGTCAGTGCTCGAACCGATGCGCTCACGGAGAAAATATTCGACCGCTTTCACGTCGTGGTTGATGCGTGCCTCGATTTCCTTAATGCGCGCTGCATCATCCATTGAAAATTCATCGACAATTTTGTTCAGTGCGAATTTCATCACTGAATTAAACGGTCCTACCTCCGGGATGCCCGGCTCGTCGGCCATCCGCTGCAACCAGCGAACTTCGACAAGCACACGAAAGCGGATGAGTCCGTACTCACTGAAGATGTCGCGCAGGCTGCTGACCTGGTCAGCGTAGCGTCCATCAGACGGCGAGAGGGCTCGGAGACGGTTGAGTTGCATATTGTTCCGCGGAGCTAGACTTGGTAGCGCAAAGGGCGAATCATACACTATAGGCATTGAATTCACTGTGATGGCAGACCGGCAGAGGTCGCCTGGAGTCAACGAAGAAATGAGCGAAAAGGCATACCGTACGGAGCGCGACAGCATGGGTGAAGTTGAGGTTCCCGTGGATGCATTGTGGGGCGCTCAGACGCAACGAGCCGTTAATAATTTCCCCATCAGCGGGTTGCCGATGCCGCGCCAGTTCATCGCCGCGCTCGGCTTGGTGAAATGGGCGGCCGCGGGTGCAAATGCCGAACTGGGACTGATGAAGCCCGATAAAGCGGCCGCCATACGCAAGGTGACTGAGGCCGTAATGCAAGGTGACTACGACGAACATTTTCCAATCGATGTGTTTCAGACGGGCTCCGGTACCAGTTCGAACATGAATGCCAATGAAGTCATCGCGAAACTGGCGAGCGAAGAACTCGGTGCTGACGTCCACCCTAACGATGACGTAAATATGAGTCAGAGCAGTAATGACGTCATCCCGACTTGCGTGCACGTAAGTGCGGCACTGGGTATTCACGATAAACTGTTGCCGGCGCTGGCGCATCTCAGCGACGCATTGCAAAAGAAAGCGGATGCAACACGCGACATCGTGAAAACCGGCCGTACCCATTTGATGGATGCCATGCCGGTGACGATCGGTCAGGAACTCGATGGCTGGCGATCACAAATTGATCACGCAACCCAGCGCCTGAATGAGACCATGAAGCGCCTGACCGGGCTGGCGCAGGGTGGTACCGCCGTGGGAACCGGAATCAATGCACATCCCAAATTTGGACCCAAGGTCGCGATGCTGATTCGGGAATTTACCGGGGTTGATTTTTCGCAGGCCGATTCCCTGTTTGAGGCGTTAAGCACGCAAGATACGGCGGTGGAAACGTCCGGGCAGTTGCGCGTCCTGGCCGTGAGCCTGATGAAGATTGCTAACGACCTGCGCTGGATGAATTCAGGTCCGCTGGCGGGCATCGGCGAAATCGAATTGCCTGCGCTGCAGCCGGGATCGAGTATCATGCCGGGCAAAATTAACCCGGTGATACCCGAAGCGGTCGCCATGGTCGCCGCCCAGGTCATTGGTAATGACGCGACGATTACCATCGCCGGCCAGGCGGGTAATTTCCAGCTCAATGTCATGCTGCCGGTGGTTGCGCTGAATTTATTGCAGAGTATTGAGATTCTGGCCAATGCCATTGTGGCCCTTGCCGATAATGCGATTGCCGGCTTTACCGTGAATACCGAAAACCTGGAACGTGCGCTGGGGCGTAATCCCATTCTGGTTACCGCGCTGAATCCGGTCATCGGCTACGAAAAAGGGGCGAAGATCGCCAAGAAAGCCTATGCAGAAGGCCGTGCAGTTAAAGACGTTGCCCGGGAGATGACCGATCTGGATGACGAGGAACTGGATCGTTTGCTTGATCCGGCTGGACTCACGGAGGGCGGGATCAAGCACTGACCGTGACCGAGTCAATTTTTGAACTTACCGCAACCGTTATCGGTGAACGACTGGCAGCGACGACGCTCGAGGCGGATCCAAGTGGCGTGCACCTTGATACCGTCGACAGGGACTGGCCCACGGGGTTGCGGCAGCAACTGACGGCGAACCTTAAGCCGGCCGGCGTCCTGATCCCCATCATTGATCGACCTGCGGGTCTCTCGGTCCTGCTCACCCGGCGTTCCGCAGCGCTGAAGCATCATGCCGGGCAGGTCAGCTTTCCGGGCGGTCGCATGGAACCCGAGGATCGGGACATCCGCCATACGGCCCTGCGAGAAACGTACGAAGAAGTCGGCATCCATCCAGACAAAGTGCAAGTCATGGGTTTCCTGCCGCCGATGCCGACTATTACCGGTTTTGCGGTGACTCCGGTTGTCGGTCTGCTGGCTGACGATCTGACCTTGAAGATCGACCGGACGGAGGTGGAACGAGCGTTTGAGGTACCACTGCGGTTTCTGCTGGACCCCGGCAATCAGAAAATGAGCACGCGGGAGTTTGCGGGGGTGCCGGTTACGCTGGCCGAGTTTCATTTCGATGGCGAGAGAATATGGGGCGCAACCGCCTCGATGGTGATTGCGTTACGCCAGTAT
>JADFNG010000127.1 GCA_022563505.1 Pseudomonadota bacterium
GTACGTCACGGTTTTCTCGAAAAAGTGGCGCTACCGACGTCGTTCCTACCGCTCGTCCAAGTGGTCGAATACCTGCGCGCGTTTCTCTTTGGTCGCATGGGCTGGTCACCGATTAACGCATTGCTCATCATTTCCGGCGCATTCGGCGTGTTCCACAAGGAAACGCTGGTCGAGATCGGCGGCTACAACCCGGAGGCTGTTGGTGAAGACATGGAATTGATCCTGCGCATGCATCGCTTGATGAAAGAGAAACGCCGACCGTATCGAATCACTTTCGTCCCCGACCCCGTCTGTTGGACCGATGCTCCTACCAACCTGCGCGACCTCAAGGGCCAGCGTGTTCGCTGGCAACATGGACTCGGTCAAGCGTTGTTCATGAATCGATCACTCATATTCAACCCGCGTGGTGGCGCCGTGTCCTGGGTGGCAATTCCGTTTTACCTGATCTTCGAATTGCTGGGCCCGATCATCGAAGTAGCCGGGTATATCTTCATTATTACCTGCGCCTTCATGGGTTGGCTTGCCTGGCCGGAAGCCCTTCTTTTCCTTGCACTGGCCATTGGGCTCGGCATGCTGCTGTCGACTAGCGCCATCATGCTGGAGGAGTTGTCGTTCCACATGTATCCGCGCACCCGCGACTTAATGCTCCTGTATCTCATCGCCATTCTCGAAAATTTTGGCTTTCGCCAACTCACAGCGATCTGGCGATTCCAGGGTCTGATCCGCTGGTTGCGTGGAGGCAAACACGAGTGGCAATCGATTACTCGAAGTGCCAGCCTCGCAGACGAATCCTGAACCTTTCCACCTCCACATTGTCACGAGATTGCCACCGATAGCAACGACGCTGTCGGTATACTGCGTGTCAATGTAAAGGGAGAGCAGCACCATGCCCGAGACCTCCAGGTTACGCCCAAAACTGATGTTGCTGATCGCGGTAACACAGGGCATTTTACTTATGCTACTCCACGAGGCACACGATTCTGGTTCGTGGCCCAGCGAATCACCACTGTGGTCCTACCCGTTCTGGACGCTCACGCTGGCGGTGCCCGTATTGTTGTTGCTGTCACTCGAAGCCGGGCGGGAACTCCGTACTGCCAAGTTAGTGGGTGCCTTCGCAATCGTTATCGGCTTACTGGCTGTATACATCGGTTACCAGGCACAACCGTTCGGGGAATTTCGCCTCGGCACATTGTCTTTCGTATTTGGTGCCAGTATCACACTCGCGTGCTTCAAGGCCCTCATGTACATACAGCAGCGCGCCGCCGGCGCAACATTGTCTTATGCCGTGCTGTTTACCTATTCGTGGCGGAATTTTCTGACACTCGCCCTGGCATTGATTTTCGTTCTTGCCTTCTGGTTGATACTGATGCTGTGGGCGCAATTATTTCGCGTCATAGAGATTGAATTCTTCTATGAACTGTTTCGCATGGACTGGTTCCTCTATCCGGTTCTGGGTTTCGCCCACGGACTGGGTGTCATCATATTTCGCAACCTTACCCACGTAATCGACAGTATTACCAGACTCCTCCACGGACTCATCAAGTTGCTGTTGCCGCTGGTTGTCTTTGTTGCAGCCATATTCATGCTGTCCCTGCCTATCGCCGGGCTTGATGGTCTTTGGGCGACCGGTCAAGGCACGTCCTTGCTGCTCTGGTTGCTGGCGATGATTCTGTTTTTCGCCAACGCCGTTTATCAGGATGGCCGCGAATCTCACCCGTATCCGAATTTAATACATCGTGCAATTTACATCGGCATTCTCATCACGCCAGTTATTTCCGGGCTAAGTTTCTACGGTTTGTGGTTGCGCGTTGATCAGTATGGCTTGACCGTGGCGCGATGTTGGGCTTTCGTCGTCTGGTTAATTCTGACGCTGTTCGCAGTCGGGTATACGCAAGGCATCGTCCGCAGGCGCGATCATTGGACGGGAGAGCTTGCACGCGTAAATACCGTGATGGGTCTCGTGGTGCTCACCTTCATGCTGGTCGCAAACAGCCCTCTGCTGGACTTCAGAAAAATATCACTCGCCAGTCAGGTCGCTCGCGTTGAGGCGGGAGAAATTGAGTGGCAGGATTTTGATTTTTCGTATGCCCGATACAGTCTCGCACGACCCGGTTATCTGAAAATGGAGTCACTCAAACAGGAATTTGCAGATTCAGATCCGGAGCTTGTCGCCCTCATCAAACAACCGCAAAATCTTGCCTATGCGCGCCCGCTTCGCTCTACGAGCGATCTCTGGGCGCAGATGCAATATCGGCCAGGACCCTTCGAGCTGCCGCGCGAATTAAGGGACATGATTGAACGCTTGAACATCAATATGATCTCATCGGGATCCCTGTTAATCCAAGTGGATCTGGATGACGATGGTGAATTCGAATACGTGCTGGTTTTCCTGCTCGAAGACAGAATCTACAATGCTTTGTTTTACTATCGGGAAAATGGAAAGTGGCAATCCGGGTCTATCGGCCGGAGTTGGACCGGAAAAGCGCTGCAAGTCGGTGCGGAATCCATACGAACGGGAGAAATTTCAACGCACCCGTCGCGTTTCAAGAACCTGCACATCGGCGGGCAGATTCTACGACCCATCGAAAATGATCGCTAAGGCCCAGCAGGTATGGTCGAATAACACGTGGTACCGTATCGTTCTTACCTGATATATCAGAACGAGAGAGTTCGTGTCTGCCGGCAATCGTATCGCGCAACTGTTCCTTGGATTCTTTGGCCTGGCAGCCATAAATTCGAGTGCCGAATCATTGCTTGTTGCTGTCGCAAGCAATTTCACCGCGACGGCGCAGGAAGTAGCCGCAGAATTTCACATTGACAGCGGACACGACATTCGCATCAGCGGCGCATCAACCGGCAAGCTCTTCGTGCAAATCCAGAATGGTGCTCCCTTCGATGTCCTCCTGGCAGCAGATGCTGAGCGGCCGGAGCGGCTTGAATCATCCAGCTTCGGTGTCCGGAATTCACGTTTTACTTACGCGATCGGGCAGCTCGTTCTTTGGTCACGAAATCCGGCTATCGATAAGTCGGCTTGCCGGGAGCATCTGCGGCAGCTCGGGTCCGCTCACCTCGCCATTGCCAATCCGGATACTGCGCCCTACGGTGCTGCCGCACGACAGACGCTGATGCAACTCGGACTCTGGGATCGAGTTCAGCCACGTCTGGTTATTGGTGAAAACATTGCACAATCACTGCAATTCGTCGCCTCCGGCAACGCCAGTCTGGGTTTCGTAGCGAAGTCCCAGATCGGCAATGAACGCCTGCCACCAGCCAGCTGTTCGTGGGAGGTAACGCCTGACTTGCACGACCCTATCGAGCAACAAGCGATACTTCTTGAACGCGCCGCGAACAATCCGATCGCCCACGAATTCCTGGAATTCCTGCGTAGCGAGTCGGCACGGACCATAATTGCCCGCAACGGTTATTTGCTTACGGCGCGAGACCATTAATGTCAGAAATCGGCTTGTTCAGTTTCCCCGGCGCCGGCCCACTCTGGCTATCAATACGCCTGGCCGCCATAACCACGTTGGTACTGATCCTCATCGGCACGCCACTGGCCTGGTGGCTTTCCCGGACCCGGTCTCGCTGGAAGTCACCACTCGAAGCCATCGTAGCATTACCCATCGTGTTGCCACCCACTGTGATGGGCTTCTATTTGCTGGTCGTCCTCGGACCCTACGGGGCGATCGGTCGCTGGTGGGTAGAACTCACAGGAGAGACACTCACGTTCTCCTTCGCCGGACTGGTCATAGCGTCATGTCTCTACAGCCTGCCGTTCGCAGTGCAACCCCTCCAAAATGCGTTCGAGTCTCTCGACAAACGTGACCTCGAAGCCGCCTGGACTTTGGGAGCCAGTCGCATCGATGCTTTCTTCAGCGTAGCCGTGCCGCAGTCGGCGCGAGGATATCTCAATGCCGTCGTGCTGGCGTTCGCGCATACGCTCGGTGAGTTCGGTATAGTCCTGATGGTCGGAGGCAACATCCCCGGCGAGACCCGTACGATATCCATAGCAATCTACGATCAGGTTGAGTCACTGAACTACGGTGCTGCTCATCGTCTGTCAGCCATACTGCTTGTCTTTGCCTTCGTTGTTCTCCTGTTCATGTTCGTGATCAATCGTCGCTGGCAACGTCAATGAGCGCCGTAGTGAACAACAGCCCAACGGTCGGTATTCGCTATTCACTGCAGCGAGGCGCGTTCGCACTCGATATCGATCTCGAAATTCCGATGCGAGGCATCACCGGCATATTCGGAGAATCAGGATCCGGGAAAACGACTCTATTGCGTTGCATTGCCGGATTGGAAACGAGGGGAACAGGCAAACTCGTGATCGGCGGTGACGTATGGCAGGACCGCTCGAAGAACATATCTCGACCGGTTCATGAGCAGGAAATCGGCTACGTATTCCAGGAGCCGCGACTGTTCCGGCATTTGAGCGTCCAGCGCAATCTTGAATATGGGCAGCGGCGCACGACGACCAGACACGACGCGATTACATTCGATCAAACGGTTGAATTGTTTGATCTTCAGCACCTGCTCGACCGTTCGCCCGCCGATTTGTCCGGCGGCGAAGCCCAGCGCGTCGCCATCGCCAGAGCGCTGCTTCGTTCGCCGCGCCTGCTGCTCATGGACGAACCCCTTGCGGCACTGGACAGTGCGCGCAAGAACGAAATACTTCCGTTTCTTGATCGCCTGCATAACGAACTGCAGATACCGATTATTTACGTCAGTCACCATATTGAGGAGATCTGTCGGCTTTGTGACCACTTGCTGGTGCTGGAGCGCGGCCGTATCATTGCCGCAGGTGATCTGCAATCGGTCCTGGTTCGGCTGGATTTGCCACTGCTGTCCGGCGAAGAAGCAGGATCGGTCATCCGCGGCACCGTCAGCGACTACGATGAGAATTATGACCTGACACACCTGGCTTTTTCGGGCGGCGAACTGCTGGTGCCTGGCCGCATA